>JAFSWY010000352.1 GCA_017444295.1 Selenomonadaceae bacterium
GGCGTTCTGGGTCGGCGAGGTCTCGCCGCTCATGATTTCGTTCATTACGGTATAGGCTTCCTCATAGCTCAGGTCTTCCTTGTTGACGATTTTGACGATGGCTTGTTCAATCATGCTAGTCTCTCCTTTTACTATGAAAAATTAGTGAATCAAGCCCGTAAGGGCGCAGATGAACTTGGTTTTCGTGTAAGGGCGTAGTGCGAAACACCGTTTCGCACGAAGTTTTATTCCTGTATAAAATTCCGCAGCATGGTCTTGCCGTCCGGTGTCATGATGGATTCCGGATGGAATTGGACGCCGTAGATGGGGTATTCCCTGTGCCATATCGCCATTATCTCACCGTCCACTGTCCTGGCGGCAATCCGAAGGGAATCCGGAATGGTGTCGGCATCCGCCGCCAGCGAATGGTAGCGGGCGACAGGGGCCGTCTTCGGGCAGCCGCGGAACAGGGGGCAGTCCGTATCAAATCGGGTTTCGGATTGTTTGCCGTGCATCAGTTTCCGGGCATAGGTGATAGTGGCGCCGAAGGCCGCGCAGATGGCCTGATGCCCGAGGCATACGCCGAGGATGGGGATGTCCTTCCCAAGGGCGGTCACGATTTCCATGATGTTTCCCGCATTTTCCGGCCTTCCGGGGCCGGGTGAAAGGATGATGCGGCTCGGTGACAGCCTGCGGATTCCCTCCACGGTCATCTCATCGTTGCGGATGACGCGGATATCCGGGTTCATTTCCCCTGCCAGTTGGTAAAGGTTGTAGGAAAAGCTGTCGTAATTGTCCACCAGCAAGATCATAAGCCATCCTCCTCTGCCAGTTCCAAGGCGCGGACAACGGCCTTTGCCTTGTTGATGCACTCCTGGTACTCCTTCTCCGGAACGGAGTCCGCCACGATGCCCGCGCCACTCCGGACGAAGACCTTCCCGTACTTCTTGTAGGCGATGCGGATGGCGATGCAGGTGTCCATGTTGCCCGTGAAATCAATGTAGCCGATGGCGCCGCCGTAGATGCCCCGCTTGTTGTTCTCCAGTTCCCCGATGAGCTGGCAGGCCCGGATCTTTGGTGCCCCGGAGAGGGTTCCGGCGGGAAGCACCGCCGTGATGGCGTCCAGCGCGTCATGCTTTGGGGAGATCCTGCCCCGCACGGTGGAGCCGATGTGCATGACATGGGAGAAGCGTTCGATGGAATGGAGCTTTTCCACCTCCACGGTGCCGAACTCGCTGACTTTTCCCAGGTCATTGCGTCCCAGGTCCACCAGCATGTTGTGCTCGGCAAGCTCCTTCTCGTCCGCCAGGAGTTCCCTTTCCAGAGCCATGTCCTCTTCCTCTGTCTTGCCCCGGGGCCTCGTTCCCGCCAGGGGGAAGGTGTGCAGGATGCCGTCCTCCAGTTTCACCAGCGTCTCCGGGGATGCTCCCGCCACTTCCACGTCCATGCCGGAGAAGTAGAACATGTAGGGGGAGGGGTTGATGGTGCGGAGCATCCGATAGGTGTTGAGCAGGCTCCCCTCGAAGGAGGCGCTCAGGCGGTTGGAAAGCACGATCTGGAAGATGTCTCCCTCATGGATGTGGTGCTTGGCCTTTTCTACCATGGAGCAGAACTCTTCCTTCTGAAAGAGGGGTGTGACCTCTCCCGTCAGGTGCCCGGCGGTCTCGCTTCCCTTTGCCCCGCTTCGGATGAGTTTGGCGAGGCGTTCCAGTTCGTCGGCTGCCTTTTTGTACTCTGCCTCCACATTTTCCAGCGGCATGTTGACCATCAGGACGATTTTCTGGCGGACATGGTCGAAGGCGATGACTTTGTCGAAGAGCATGAGGTCCACATCCCGGAAGGCTTCCGTGTCCTTGGCGAGGGAGCGGACCTTTGGCTCGCTGTAGCCGAGAAAATCGTAGGCGAAATAGCCGACCAGGCCTCCCGTGAAGGAAGGAAGCTGGGGAAAGCGGGGGCTGCGGTGTTTTGAGAGGATCTGGCGGATATGCGCCGCAGGGTCCTCCGTCTTCGTCTTGAGTTCGCCTGCATGGAACTCGCCGTTGGCGCAGGTGACTTCCATTTTCGGCTCGAAGCCCAGGAAGGTGTACCTGCCCCATTTGTCGCTGGACTGGGCGGATTCCAGAAGAAAGGCATGGGTGGATGCGTTCTTGAGGATGCGCAGGGTCTCGATGGGCGTGGTGAAATCCGACAGGATCTCGCAGCTGAGAGGAAGGATATCGTAGCTGCCGGTTGCCTGGAGACGCTTTGCCTCATCCAGGGATGGGAAAATCTTCAATGAAAAAACCTCCTTTGACCGTTCTCTGTCAAAGGAGGTAAAACAAAAACGCCCTTGACAGAATGAAACATTCCATCAAGGACGAACAATGCATTTGCATCATCCGCGGTGCCACCTTGGATTCACAGCAGTGCAGAAGCAGGTGCCGTGCGCTTGGCAGGATACCATCATATCCCCGGCAACTCACGTATGCCCATACGTCGCAGAATACTCTGTGGCAGGCCACATTTGACTGCGCCCTCAGCGGTCCATTTGACAACTTGTTTCTCGCCTGACTCCCAGCATCGCAGGCTCTCTGTGGAGGCATCATTGCCGTTATCTCCGCGTCAACGGTTTGCTTTATGAAACTGAAATGACTATACCATTTGAGAATGGACTTGTCAAGGAAAATTTCACGGGAAAAGAGGGAATGGATGTTCATGCGCCGAAATATCAAATGATATATGGTTATCAAGGATCATGATGAGGCGGTAGCATGAGAAAACGAGAGAGGATTTTCTGGCTGTTTGTCGCTGTGATGCTCATCGGCATTTCTGCAGAGGGGCTGATGCGGCTGGTGGAGACGGACTATTCGGCACGGCAGAACGAGCATCGGCGGAAGCTCGGCGCCGTATACATGACACTCAACAATCCCTTCTATGAGATCATCGACGAGGAGATCCGCGCCGTGGTGGAGAACCACGGGGATGTGCTGATTTCCCGGGACCCCGCGCTTTCGGTGGATCGGCAGATTGCTGAGGTGAAGGAACTCATCGAGGGCGGCGCGGAGCTCATCTTTGTCAATCCCGTGGACTGGCAGGAAATGGAGCCGGCCCTCCAGACGGCCTATGAGGCGGGAGTGCCTGTCATTGCCATCGATACCAGCGTCCAGGATGACCGCCTTGTGGCATGCACCGTGGTGTCCGACAATTATCAGGCAGGTGTCCAGTGCGCGGAGCATCTGGCGGCCAATTCTTCCGGGGGAAAGATTGCCCTGCTGAAACACACCGAGGCCAGGTCCGGCGTGGACCGCGTCCAGGGGTTCCGGGATGTCATCGCAAAGCATCCGGAGTTCACTGTCGTGGACGAGATGGAGTGCCTGGGGCAGCTGGAGCTTGCCATGCCTGCCATGGAGGAAATGCTGGAACGGCATCCCGACATCGATATCGTCATGGCCCTCAATGACCCTGCGGCCATGGGTGCCCTTGCTGCCCTGCAGAGCACGGGGCGGCTCGATGAGGTCCGGGTCTACGGCGTGGACGGTGTGCCGGAGACGAAGGAGATGATTGCCGCAGGGCATATGACGGCAACGGCAGAGCAGTCGCCCCGCCGCATTGGACGCATTGCGGCGGAGCAGGCCTATCATATCCTTGCGGGGGATGGGGTGGAAGAATCCCATATCAAATTGAGGACGCGCCTGCTGACGCGGGAAAACATCTCCCCGGACGAGATCGAGAGGTGGGACTAGATGGGAGTGCACAAGCTCCTCTGGAGCTACAACGGCATCATTGTTCTCCTGCTGTCGGGATTCATGTGCGTGACACAGACGAAGATCAACCAGTCCATGGGAGCGCGCTCTTTCCTGGAACAGGTGCCGGTACTGCCGATGCCTGCAACGGAGAGTTTTCTCCTGACGGTCTTTGCTCTGGGATTGATGGCGGCTTTAGGGTGGATCTATCGGCATTCCGATCAGATCGAGACACACTGGCGGCTTGTGGTCTTCTTTGCAGAGGTCGGTTCCTGCGTGCTGCTCATGCGCAGCATCAATCTCGCCTATGACGGGGTTGTCCTTCTCGTGGTGGCAGATATCATGCGCCGTTATGGGGGAAGGCATCTGGAATATTTCTTGGTGGCGGCCATGCTGGGACTGTATTTCGTCTCGAACTACAATCTGGCGGTGTTCCAGATGAAGGTCATTCCTTTCGAGGCGTATATTTCCTATTATGATCCCGCAGCCCAGACGGTGCTTCTGGCGGCGAGGAATGTCTTCGTGTCCGTCAATATCGCCCTGTTCGTGATTTACATGGTGCTTCTGGTGAAGGGGAAGCATGAGGAAAAGGAGCGCATCCGCTTGCTCAATGAGAAGCTGGGAGAGGCCAACGAGCGGCTTCGGGCCTATGCCATTGAGGCGGAACGCATGGCGGAGACGAGGGAGCGCAACCGCCTGGCGCGGGAGATTCACGATACCCTTGGGCATGCCCTGACGGGCATCGTGGCAGGGCTGGATGCCTGCATCCTCACGGTGGAAGCCGCGCCGGATTTTACCCGGGTGCAGCTGGAGAAGATTCGCGATACGGCTCAGAGGGGCATGACGGATGTCCGGCGTTCCGTGAAGAAACTGCGTCCTGCGGATCTGGAAAAGCTGCCCTTTCGCGAGGCGTTGACGCGCATGACGGAGGAGTTTGCGGCTTCCTCGGGTATGGACATCCATTTCATCGTGGTGGGCTGGCCCGAACGGCTGCGGGAAGACCAGGAGGAGGTCATCTACCGCGTGGTGCAGGAGGGCATCACGAATGCCAACCGGCACGGCAGGGCGAAGACCGTGAACCTCACCATCGGCTGCAGCGAGGGGAAGCTCCGCATCATCATCGCCGATGACGGAATGGGTTGCGAGGACGTGAAGCAGGGATTTGGTCTGCGGCACATGAAGGAGCGGCTGGAGCTTCTGCACGGCAGCCTGAATTTCTGGAATGACGCGGGTTTCATCATTGAGGCGGAAATTCCAATGAACCAGGAGGAAGCTTTATGATCAAGGTCATGATTGCCGACGATCAGGATCTCATACGGGAGAGCC
>JAFSWY010000353.1 GCA_017444295.1 Selenomonadaceae bacterium
CGAGGTTGCCGGAGCCGGGCTCTGGGTGCGGGCAACCGGCTTTCCCCCGTGTCTCACAATCTCGAAGATCTCCCGGCAAACATCCGGGTCGAGCAACAGTTGAAGAAGCTCTTCCTTTTGCATAGACATCCCTCCCTGGTCTGCTGTTCCTGTGAAATTTTCTCCCATAGGACTCTCCCTGCACACATTGAGATACGACAAAGAAATATCTCCTTAGAACCTGTTTAGCATCCCGCCGCAGCAGGTCTGGCGGGTCTTTTTCCGCCTGACTGCGTTAGCAAAAACTTGACGTAGCTCTGCTACGACTGCGTTTTTGCTTCCTTGTCAAACGAAAAAATCCCTCGTCAGCCCTACTACGGCTTAGATGCTAAACAGGTTCTTATGCAGAGATATCCCCTTATATTATATCAAAAAAAACATCACTTGTATTTAATTCTCTGCTCCTAAAATAGAAGGACAAATGTCCTGTCCCAAGATTCTTTCCTGCTGCCCAAAATATTTTTGATTGACTTCACTGGAACTTCTATTGTATATTTCGTCTATAAGGAACTATATAAGGGGGAATGACCATGATTTATACCGTAACCTTCAATCCCGCCCTGGACTACATCGTTCGGCTGGATTCCTTCGCTGCCGGGGGAATCAACCGCGTGAACTACGAGCAGGTCCTCGGGGGGGGCAAGGGCATCAACGTGTCCATCGTTCTCGCGAACATGGGAATCAAGAGCACCGCCCTTGGTTTCATTGCCGGGTTCACAGGGGAGGAAATCAAACGGCAGCTCATCACCCAGAATGTGGATTTTGACTTCGTCCAGCTTCCGGAGGGATTCACCCGCATCAATGTGAAGGTCAAGGCCGATGTGGAAACGGAAATCAACGGGCAGGGGCCGAACATCAGCGAAGCAAAGCAGCAGGAACTCTTCGAGCAGCTCGACAAATTGCAGGAAGGGGACACCCTCGTCCTGGCGGGTTCCATCCCAAACACCCTGCCGGACGACATGTATGAGCGTGTCATGGAACGCTTGCAGGGCAAGGGCATCCGCATCATCGTGGATGCCACGAAAAAGCTCCTGATGAACGTGCTGAAATACAACCCCTTCCTCATCAAGCCCAACAACCACGAGCTCGGCGAGATGTTCGGTGTCACGCTGAAAACCGACGAGGAAATCATCGCCCATGCAAAAAAGCTGCAGGAACAGGGTGCGCAAAACGTCCTGATCTCCATGGCGGGGGACGGAGCCATTCTCCTGACGGCGGACGGAAAGTCCTACAAGAGCCCCGCTCCCAAGGGCAAGCTGGTGAACTCCGTGGGCGCAGGGGATTCCATGGTGGCGGGTTTCATCACAGGCTACACGGAGTCCAACGGGGATTTCGAGCAGGCATTCTACATGGGCGTTGCCACAGGCTCTGCTTCCGCCTTCTCGGAAAATCTCGCCACGCGCCCCGAGGTGGAGGCCCTTTTAAAAACCATTAAATAATTTCTATATCAATTTGCGTTTCATTATTTATTTTTTATATATTTTCAAAGGAGAGATACTGAGTATGCGTATTACTGACCTCCTCAAGAACGAGTCCATCGTCCTTGGGGCAAAACCGGCAGACAAGAAATCGGCCATCCATGATTTGGCCGGCCTCATGGATGCCTCCGGAAATCTTTCCGACAAAGAACAGTACGAGAAGGATGTCCTTGCCCGGGAGGCTTCCGGCACAACGGGCCTCGGGGACGGCATTGCCACCCCCCATGCGAAGAGCGCCGGCGTAAAGAAAGCCGGGCTTGCCGCCATGACGGTTCCCAGCGGCATGGACTTCGAGTCCATGGACGACAAGCCTTCCCGCCTGTTCTTCATGATCGCCGCGCCGGATACCGCTGCGGACGAGCATCTTTCCATCCTGAGCAAGCTGGCGACCATGATCATGGACCCGGACTTCAAGGAAGCCCTGATTGCCGCCACCACGAAGGAGGAATTCCTCAAGCTCATCGATGACAAAGAGGACGGGAAATTCAAGTCCTCCAGTGCGGGAGCAGTCACCACACCTGTTTCCGGCCACATCCAGATCCTTGCCGTGACGGCCTGCCCCACGGGCATCGCCCATACCTTCATGGCTGCAGAAAGCCTGGAACAGCATGCCAGGAAGCGTGGCATCTCCATCAAGGTAGAGACCAACGGCTCGGAAGGCGCAAAGAACGTGCTGACCGCCGCGGAAATCGCCGCTGCGGATGCCATCATCATCGCCGCCGACAAGAATGTGGCCATGTCCCGCTTCAACGGGAAGCCCGTGGTCATCAGCAAGGTGGCGGACGGCATCAACAAGGCCGACGACCTTTTGGACCGTGCACTTTCCGGCAAGACACCGATTTACCATTCCTCCGGCTCCGACGACGGGGAAGGAGCGACAGACACAGCGGAAGAGAGCCTTGGGCGCCAGATTTACAAGCACCTCATGAACGGCGTTTCCCATATGCTTCCCTTTGTCGTCGGCGGCGGTATCCTCATCGCCCTGGCCTTCCTGTTCGATGACTACTCCATCGACCCGTCGAAGTTCGGCTCCAACACACCGGTGGCGCAGTTCTTCATGTCCATCGGCGGTGCAGCCTTCGGCTTCATGCTCCCGGTATTGGCAGGTTTTATCGCCATGTCCATTGCCGACCGTCCCGGCCTTGCCGTGGGCTTTGTCGGCGGTGCCCTCGCCGGAACCACCGGCTCGGGTTTCCTTGGTGCCTTGATTGCGGGTTTTGTCGGCGGCTACACGGTCAACTTCCTCAAGAAGCTGTTCAGCGGCCTTCCGGCTTCTCTCGACGGTGTCAAGCCCGTTTTGCTCTACCCCTTCTTCGGGATTCTCATCATCGGGCTTATCAGCATGTTCATCATCGCGCCGCCCGTCAGTGCCATCAACGGCTGGCTCGTTGACACCCTCAAGAACATGGATCCCAGTGCCCGCATCCTCATCGGCATCGTCGTCGCGGGCATGATGGCAATCGACATGGGCGGCCCCATCAACAAGGCGGCATACGTCACCGGCACAGGCCTTCTCGCCAGCGGCGAGTTCCATGTCATGGCAGCGGTCATGGCCGGCGGCATGGTTCCTCCTCTTGCCATCGCCCTCTGCACCACCCTCTTCAAGAACCGCTTCACGGAAAGCGAGCGCAAGGCCGGCGTGACTAACTACGTCATGGGCATGTCCTTCATCACGGAGGGCGCGATTCCCTTCGCGGCAGGCGATCCCATCCGCGTCATCCCCGCCTGCGTCATCGGATCTGCTACCGCAGGTGCCCTTACCATGTTCTTCGACTGCACCCTTCGCGCCCCCCACGGCGGCATCTTCGTGGTTCCCACCATCGGCAACCCCGGCATGTACATTGCCTCCATTCTCATCGGCGCCCTGGTAGGCTGCCTGATCCTCTCCGTGCTCAAGAAGCCCATCAAACAATAAAAAGCATCTCACAATAAAGAACAGGCATAGAAACGAACGGTTTTCTATGCCTGTTCTTTTTCCTCTGGTTTTTGAATTGCTTGGTAGGACATCCACCCATTTTTGTCGAAATTTCAATAGCATCAACTATCACAAATTGAGAGGGCAGCAGCATGAGATTCATTCATACAGCAGATTGGCACTTGGGGAAGACTCTGAAAGGAATGCCCCTTTTGGAGGACCAACATTATATATTGCAGGAATTCTTGAGGCTTGTGGAGGATTGCAAGCCCCAAGCTGTCGTCATTGCAGGAGATATCTACGACAGGGCTGTACCGCCAACGGATGCAGTGGGGCTCTTTGATGAAATCCTGACGAAATTGCTCCTGGAGAAAAAAGTTCCCGTACTCTATATTTCGGGCAACCATGACAATGCGGTCCGGCTGCATTTTGGGAGCCGTCTGCTTTCTTCGGCCGGTCTTTTTGTCCGAGGAGAACTTTCCGGGGATCTTTCCCCCATCGCGCTGGAGGATTCAGACGGCCCCATCTACTTTTCCCTGCTTCCCTATTTGGAACCGGCGAAGGTCTGCTCCGTATTCCATGTGGAAGAACGCCTGGATTTTGAGCAGGCCCACGCCCTGGTCCTGGAACATGCCAAGGCATTGATTCCCAAAGGAAAACGCTCCGTTGCCGTGGCACATGCTTTCCTGGCAGGCAGCATGGCCTCAGAATCGGAACGTCCGCTTTCCGTGGGAGGTTCCGACCAGGTTTCCCCGAAACTGTTCCGCGATTTTTGCTATACCGCATTGGGACATCTGCACGGGCCGCAGCGCGCCGGGGCTGAAACGATACGATACAGCGGCTCCCTGCTCAAATATTCTTTTGACGAGGCCTCACAGAAAAAAGGGGTAACTTTGGTGGAACTGGATGCCAGCGGAGAAGTGCGGACAGAGCACCTCCCCTTGAACCCCAGACGGGACGTACGCATTCTTGAAGGCAATTTCGAGGAACTTCGCACAGACCGTGCAAAATTCCCTAAAACAGAAGACTATGTGATGGTACGCCTGAAAGATCATCATCCGGTGCTCAACCCAAAGGATAGGCTGGAGGAGGTCTTTCCGAATCTTCTGGTCGTGGAACGGGCAGGACTCATGGGGCAG
>JAFSWY010000002.1 GCA_017444295.1 Selenomonadaceae bacterium
CACAGCTTGATGCCGCCGAAGCCGCTTCCGACAACTACAATGTGTGGCTTGTTGTTCAACATTTTTATCTACCTCCGGTGAGCACAGGATAAGCTGAGGTGAGAAAGTTTTCTGTAAAAATCTTTCACTCAACACGATATGCTTGCAGATCCCTGTAATACGCATCGGGAAAATTCAGTCCCACAACAGCCGCTTCCATGAGCGGTGCCGCTGCTCCCACCGTAAGAAAATCATGTACTTTCTTGATTCGTTCACTAATCTTTGACGCAGCAATGGCATAACCAAGCCTCCATCCCGTGATGGAATATGTCTTAGACAATGAGCCTACGGTAATAGTACGCTCCCTCATGCCCGGCAAGGAAGAAAAGTAGATATGCTCATTGGGTGTATAGACAATATGCTCATAAACCTCGTCCGTGATGACATACGCATCATATCTTGATACTAAATTGGCGATTACAGTGAGTTCCTGCCGCGTGAACACCTTGCCGCAAGGATTGGATGGGTTGCAAAGAATAAGTGCTTTTGCACCTTGACGAAACGCTTCCTCCAAAACATCTGCATCAAAAGAAAAATCCGGCGGTACCAAGGATATGTATAGCAGAATATTTCCTGCAATGCCCCTTACTTGATTTCAATCTAATTTCTCGTGCGTGACCAAAGGAATACAGTCATAGCGATAGTCACGACCACACATACAAGACATATGGTACCATATTGATGGATATAATCGGAAAAATCATATTCATACAATGAACGTGAGGTATAGATCGAGATGATTTCCTCTCGATGGTCATCGGTTAGTTTGGAGATTCCACTGTTCAGGCGTTTAATTATATCCCTGCCGGCAGGTGTGTCTAAGGTGCCCACACGAAAATCCAGGGAAAACACGGCAGAGGGATGAACTGCCAGGTCTGAATAGGCTGGCTTCTGCAGGACATAGCTCCATACATAGGAATTGTTAAGCAGGGCATCTACCTCACCTTCGCGGAGAGCCTTCATACTCGCATCCATATTGTCGTAAAGGTTGATTTTAACACCCGGATAAAGCTGAAGCACTGTCTCTGATACAGCGCCAAAAGATTGAAGCATGCCTACACGTAGTCTATTAATTGGAGGCATTTCACGGCCATTATTATCCAAAGTAACAAGTGTGAAGGGAGTTTGCATTAAACTATCCGATACTATGCTCTTCTTCCCAGAGGCACTGCGAAGGACACTGCCAAAAGGCATGACCAAATCGTATGTTTCATTATCCAGAGCATGCCTCAGATTCTTTTCTCCAATTGGTTTGAAGGAAACGTCATAGCCTGCCTCTTCAGCTGCTGAACGCATCAAGTCTACACCGATGCCTTTAACCTCGCCTGTTTTAGATTCCTTATAGAATATGGGAATACGATCTGCAGGAACGCCTACCGTTAAAACCTTATCGGTGCTCTTTCCATAGACTGAGGGAATCACCATTGAGGCACAAGTCACTACAGCAATAAGGCAAGCAAGAAGCACTGGCAATTTCTTCGATATACGGCCTAAACTCAAGAAAGAACACCTCCTTTTTTGATATAGAATATAAGTGTGATGGTTTCTATAGAGCCACTCAACACAGGCTGAGGAAATTTTGCATTGTTAACGGCATTTGGATAGTACTGCGTCTCCAAGCAAAAACCTTGGCGATGCCGAAATCTAACTCCGTTTTTTCCGCGTAAATTTCCGTCCAAAAAATTACCCGTATAAAATTGTATTCCAGGCATATCCGTATGAACTGTCAGTGCGATACCTGAGGATTTTGACTCCGCATGAGCAGCCCTGTATAAAGGAGATCCCAAAACAGATATGCATTCATTTCCTACAATATTGATACACCAATTATGGTCATAGCCATGTCCATAGTTTAATTCATCAAAATCGGCATCAATATGTCTCCCAATCGTTGTAAGTTTCCGCAGATCCATGGGCGTTCCCTCGACGGGTAAAATCCGCCCATCTGGAATAGCTGCATCATTGCTCCATGTATAGTAATCGTCGAAAATTTGGATTTCTTGATTTAAGATATTACTGCCATCAAACCCGTTCAAGTTAAAATATGTATGATTTGTCGGATTAAATAGCGTATCGGAATCACTGATTGCTTTATACTCGCTCAATAACTGATTGTCATCTGTCAGTAAATATCAACGCTAACTTTAAGATTTCCAGGATAGCCGCCCTCACCGCAGCAACTTTCAATGGTAAACATCAGACAGTTCGAATCATTACGGACAGACCATATTTTCTTGTCAAACCCAGAAAAACCACCATGCAGATGGTTATTTCCGTCATTTTTATCAAGATGATATATTTTTCCATTCAGCGCAAATTCAGCATTTCCGATACGATTGGCACAACGACCGATAATTGCCCCCATATATTTGTCGTCTTTTTCATATGTTTTAGCGTCTTCATAGCCAAGCACAATATCGATGAGATGGTCATCCTTATCCTTCACTGACCACGCGACGATTCTTGCTCCATAATCTGTAATTTTCACCGTTGTTCCCTGTTGATTGCACAGTGTGTAAAGAACTGCTTCCCGCCCGTTGGAGAGTTTGCCAAAGCCGGTTTCGTTTATACCCATGTCCACACCAACTTTCATGTGAAAAAGCAGTTGTGAAAAATCATACCTTCCATTCACAAAAAGAAACACCAGATTTTTCACAACTGCTGCATCACGTATTGTATTTTATCAATTGGAATTTATTGTTTTCACAAATCTGTCAAATGCCACCAGTCCCTTGGCGTCACGCTTGAATACTCCGGCGTGGGCAAGGACTTCACTGAAGACATGGCCGATTTCTTCTTTTATGACGGCATCTACATTGTCGGCGGTAAGTTCGCTGTATTTGACGCGGATTTTCTTGTACCAGTCGGCATGGATCCTGATACGCTCATCGGCGGCGATATCTGTTTCCCCCGCCAGGAGCGCCTCCTTCACGAGCGCCATCTCGTCTTTCAGACGAGCCGGAAGAACGGCAAGTCCCATGACTTCGATGAGACCAATGTTCTCTTTCTTGATGTGGTGAACTTCTGCATGGGGATGAAAAATCCCCAAGGGATGTTCCGCTGTCGTGCGGTTGTTCCTGAGCACCAGGTCAAATTCATAGGCTTCGCCCCTTCTGCGACCGATAGGGGTGATGGTATTGTGAGGGGAATCAGTCTCAGAGAGGATATCTGCGCTCTCATCATTGTAACGACGCCACTCTTCAAGAATGTGTACGCAAAGGTCGATAAGCTCCGTGCGATTCTCGGAAGTGAGGCGCAGCGCGGACATGGGCCACTTCACCCGCCCGACCTTTACCGCCGGATAGTCGGAAAAGTGATACTCCTTCTCTATGGGCGCTTTTTCCATGGCAAAGGTGTAGTGCCCACCCTGATAGTGGTCATGGGACAAAATGGAGCCGCCCACGATGGGCAGATCCGCATTAGAGCCTACGAAGTAATGGGGGAACATCGTAATAAAATCAAAGATGTTCTCAAAAGTATCCCGGGATATTTTCATGGGGATATGCTTACTGTTCAGGACGATGCAATGCTCGTTATAGTAAGTGTAGGGCGAGTATTGCAGGAACCACTCCTCCCCACGAAAATCTAGGGGAATGAGACGATGGGTCTCTCTGGCCGGATGCCCGGCGTGACCGGCAAATCCTTCGTTTTCTCGGCACAGCAAACATTTCGGATAACTGCTGGGGGGCAAAAGTTTCGCCTTGGCAATATCACGGGGATCCTTTTCCGGCTTGGACAGGTTGACTGTGATATCCAGTTCCCCGTATTCCGTCGGACTTTTCCAAACGATGTTCTTATCGATCCGGCTTTGGCGAATGTAGTTGGAGGCAATACTCAGCCGATAATAATTATCCGTGGCCGTTTGCGGTGAGATTGCCATATCCCGCCGGAACCGCGCTATCACCTCGGAGGGACGGGGCATGACCGCATCCATCAATCGCGTGTCAAAGAGATCCCGCTCATTCACCGTATCGGCGATAAGGTGTTTGGTCACCGCAATGTCCAACATATTTTCCAGAATCGGCGTGGAGGTAGCAAGCTCCTCACTGATATTCTCCGGTGCATATTCGCTGCCCTTCAAGAGAGCCAGCAACCGATTGGCTGCGTAACACCTGTCCGCATCCGACATCAATCCATGCTTTACGGCAAAATGGAGCAAGCGATTTATCTCGTGATTAACCGTCATTTGTCTTTCACCTCACCCTTAATCTTTATAGCCGTCGGGATGGGTGCTGTGCCACCGCCAAGCCGTACCGATGACTGCTTCCACATCTGTATAAACTGGCTTCCAGCCCAAGATTTTTTTAGCTTTGTCGCTGGAGGCGATAAGCTGTGCCGGATCGCCGGCTCGCCTTGCGCCTATGGTCACTTTTATCTCTTGACCGGTGGCTTTGACCGCCGCCGCGATCATTTCTTTGACGGAAAATCCCCGACCGTTGCCCAGGTTGAATATATTGCTCTCGCCGCCCTTACGCAGATAATCCAAGGCCAGCACATGCGCATCCGCCAGATCCACCACATGAATGTAATCCCGGAGGCAGGTACCGTCCGGCGTGGGATAATCCTCTCCATAGACGGTGATGGCTTCCCGTTTCCCCAGCGGCACTTGCAGGATAAGGGGAATGAGGTGCGTCTCCGGGTGGTGATCCTCGCCGATGGAGCCGTCCGGCAAAGCTCCGGCAGCGTTAAAATAGCGCAGTGACACATAGCGGATGCCGTTGGCGCGGCTTACCCATTTCATCATTTTTTCCATGGTGAGCTTCGTCTCGCCGTAAGTATTGGTGGGGTTCGTGGCATCGTCCTCCATGATGGGAACGCGCTTCGGCTCGCCATATACGGCCGCCGTGGAGGAGAAAACTATCTTGTCTATCCCATGACGCACCATGGCCTCCAAGAGTACCTGCATACCATAGACGTTGTTGTTAAAATACTTCAGGGGCTCCTGCATACTCTCCCCCACCAGCGAATTAGCGGCGAAATGAATGACGGCCTCGATCTTCTCGGCGGTAAAAATATTGTCTAGGACAGCCCCATTCCTGATATCGCCCTCGTAAAACTTTGCCTGCGGGTGAATGGCTCCCCGGTGTCCCGTCTGCAGATTATCGACGATGACCACCGACTCTCCCCCGGCAATGAGTTGATGGACGGCATGGGAGCCAATGTAGCCCGCGCCGCCGCAAACCAATATCGGCATAATTACACCTCCTGCCAAATTTTGGGGTTTTGCCCCAAACCTATGTTCACAACTCGATCCTGTGTGTCCCATCGGCGATACCCGCCACATAGAAACTGGGGGCGTAGCCGATTTTTTTGGTGTAACCGGCGGCGATGTCGCGCTGAAAGGACTCAATAGCGTTGTCTTTGACGATACTGACGGTGCAGCCGCCAAAACCGGCGCCCGTCATACGGGAGCCGATGACTCCCGGTTGCCGCCAAGCCAGCTCGGCTAAAGTGTCCAGTTCCTCGCCGGTCACGTCGTAATCGTCCATCAGCGAGATATGGGAGGCGTTCATGAGCTGGCCAAAGGCCACGAGGTCATTTTTTTCCAGCGCCGCTACGGCCTTTAGCGTTCGCTCGTTCTCATGGACGGCATGACGCGCCCGACAGCGCTCGGTGACATCGGGTATGGTATCGGCGATGGAATCGAATTCGGCTGCCTTCAGCTCGCCTAGGCTACGGACATCTTTCGTCTGCTGGATGCAGGAAAGCGCATGTTCACACTCCCGTCGCCGCTCGTTGTATTTCGAGGCATTCAAACTGTGCTTTTTGTTCGTATTGGTGATGACGATGCTGCTGTCCTTGAGGGCGATGGGACTATAGCGGTACTCCAAGGTATTGCAGTCCAGCAGCATGGCGCAGTCCTTTTTCCCCATGCCCACGGCGAACTGATCCATGATGCCGCAGTTCACGCCGACGAATGTATTCTCCGCCCGTTGGGAAAGCTGCACCAGCTCGATCATCTCTCGGCCAAAGCCGAATTGGTCATTGAGTATCAACGCCGTCAAGACCTCAATGGACGCCGAAGAGGATAGCCCTGCGCCGCTGGGCAACGTCCCGTAAAAGAGAATGTCAAGGCCGCCGTCGGCACGATAGCCCGCCTCCTCCATGGTACGCACCACACCGATGGGATAATTCGCCCAATCCCGCGCCTCGTCGTAGATCGCCCCCTGCATCGGGAACTCAATGACTCCCGCCTCCGGCATATTAAGGGAGAACAGCCGGGAGGCATTGGCCTCGCGCTTGGCTACCAGGGCATAAGTCCCCAAGGTGATAGCGCAGGGGAAAACATGGCCCCCATTATAGTCCGTATGTTCGCCGATGAGATTTACCCGGCCCGGAGAGAAATAGGCCGCCGTCGCCTCCTGGTCGAAGAGCTCGATGAAGGACTTTTTCATGTCGCTTATGTGTTTCATGTCGGGTCTATCGCCTCCACTTTGATCTGAGTGAGCAGCGTCTCTACCGTTGACTTCCGCACAAAACCGCTTTCGGCCTCCATCGCGTTGGCTGTCCCCGCTGCCGCTGAGAGCCTCAGTGTCTCCGTCATCTCTAGGCCACGGGAAAGTCCCACGGCGATCCCAGCCACATAGGAATCGCCCGAACCCACCGGGTTTACGGCTTTGATCCTCGGCACCGTCACCCGATACAACTGCTCGCCGCAGCCGACGATGGAACCGTCGGCTCCCAATGAAACAGCCGCGAGGCCAATTCCTTCCGCGAGGAAATTTTTGACTTCATGGATGACCTCCGCCTCACTGTCCACCCGATGCCCCCGCAGTGCCTCGATCTCGTCCTTGTTGGGCTTGATAAAGTAAGGCTGCGCCGCTATACCAAGCTTCAGTGCTTCGCCACTGGTATCCAGCAGGAATTTTTTTCCGGCGGCTTTGGCGGCAGTGATAAGATCGGCATAGATGCCCTTGTCGATGTCTTGCGGGATGCTGCCGGAGGCTACGACGACCTCAGCCGATGGCAGGAGAGCGGCGTATTTCTCCCGGAATGACTTGAGTTCTGCGTCGCTTACCGGCGGCCCCGGCTCTAAAATTTCCGTTTGCGCTCCGTCGGCGGTGATGATGGCGAGACAGGAGCGGGTCTCCCCGGCTATTTTGACAAAATCATGTCGGATGCCGTAGCCTGCCAACGCTTCGGCAATAAATTCACCGGTCTTGCCGCCCAGAAAACCGGTAGCGATCGTATCCGCGCCTAATATCGTCGCCACATTCGCCACATGGAGCCCCTTGCCGCCGGGGGTGTTCTGCACCGAATCTGCCCGCATAACTTCGCCCTTGGTCAGCTCCGCCAGCGCATAGCGTTTGTCCAGAGAGGCGTTAAGATTGATTACTAAGATCATGAACAACACCTCTCAGTAGCGGTTAGCACTGCCGCAGACTTTGACTTTGTGGATGATGACTTCCTTCATGGCTTCTTTGCCGGGGGTCATGTACTTGCGGGGGTCGTTGGCCTCCGGGTGCTCCTTGAAGAATTCCTTCACGGCATTGGCGAAGGGGATCTTGAGATCCGTGGCCACATTCACCTTGCAGATACCGAGGGAAATCGCCTTGGACACCAGTTCGTCCGGCACATCGGAAGCTCCGTGGAGCACCAAAGGGATATCTACCTGGGAGCGGATCTCCTTCAGCCGATCAAAATCCAGTTTCGGCGTGCCTTTGTAGAGACCATGCGCCGTGCCGATAGCCACCGCCAAGGTATCAATTCCGGTATCGGCCACGTAGCGTACCGCATCATCGGGGTTGGTATAGGCACTGTCCTTCTCATCCACCGTGAGATCGTCTTCCTGCCCCACGAGTTTCCCCAGCTCTGCCTCGACGGTAGCACCGCAGATATGGGCAAACTCCACCACCCGGCGAACCTTCTGCACATTTTCCTCATAGGGAAGACGGGAAGCGTCGATCATGACGCTACGGCAGCCGGCGGCGATAGTGGACTCGATCTCCGCCACATCTTCGTGATGATCCAGATGGAAGGAAATCGGCACCGTCACCTTTTCCATGGCGGCAGCGGTGAGAGCCACCAGATAATCTTTGTCGGCATAGCGCACGGTGGAGGGAGTGGCCGCCAAGATCACCGGCGACCGCAGTTCATTGCAGGTCTCCACCACCACCTGCAAAGTCTCCAGATTGTGAATGTTGAAAGCCGGTACGGCGTAGTGATTTTTCTGGGCATCCAAGATCATGGCCTTGGTGTTTTTCAGTTTCATGATAATCGCTCCTTTTGTTCGTCAGAGGAAATGCGTTAACTCTATGACTTTATTATAGGCAACACCGCCGGCTTGTGTTTTCAGGTTCTGAAAAGGTTTTCTTCAAGCAGAAAGAGAGCCCCGTTGTCAGGCTCTCCTTCTGCTTTCCTCGAAAGGATCTTATTCCTGCAAATAAAGCTCAAAATCATCCACGCTGCCCCAAGTTCCAGCGGGGGCTTTCATCTCGATACCAACGGCAGCAGTGCCCTTATGTATCTCCACATCCTTTATCTCGAAGATGTGCCACTCGTTCCACTTCGTATCCTTGATGTCCACGGTCTTTTTCTCGCCGTTATCGCCGATGATGAAGAGGCGATACTCCAGCTGTCCGCCGCCGCCCTGAGCACTGACGGTTGCCGTATATTTGCCGGGCTTCAGCCCCGTCACCTCTTGGCTCGCGGTAAACTCAAACGGCTTATCCGCCCAGTAGTGCAGAGAACCTTGTCCCAGCGAATCCCCGGCCTTGCTGACGGCATCGACGGCACCTTTGCTGCCCGTGATTTTCCAACCGTCCAGGGTCACTTTTTCAAAATTCCCATTCTGCAGGAGATTCGCTTTTTTGATAACTTTTACTTTGCAGATGGTGCTCTGATGGATACCTTGCACCGTACCCTTCACGGTGTATTCGCCAATGGCATGAAAGACCGGCTTGGGATTATCCCATGTCACCGGGAGATTTTCGGTGTGATCGTCGGTGTAGGCCACCATGACCTTTTCCGGCATGGTGATGGGAATATCCACGCCGCCGGTAGTGGTGTAGTCGTCCACTTCCTTGACGGCGGGCATGACCGTTCGACCGTTTTTATCCGATACCATGGTGTAAACATTCCATGACTCCAGTGCCTTGCCGTTTTTGTCAAACATGGCGAGATTGTCCCACTCGTTGCCTTCCCCGGTCTTCCAGCCCGCCCCCTTCACGGCGTACCAGTCCGGCTCCCAATAAAACATACCCGTACCCTTGCCGCCGGGTACATTCGCCAACCGCTCCATCACGGCGCGCAATCCCGAAGCCTGTCCCTGCACGGTGCTGCGGAAGCCGCCGATGCGCTCCTCGGCTTTTCCATAGCAGTTCTTCATCTCGTCAAAGTTCTCATTGGTGTAGCCAAAGGCCGTCTCCACCACGATGACATCTTTGTTATAGCGCTTGCTAGTGTCGTTCAGATTGGTCTGAAGTTGTTCTAAAGTCCCATGCCAGAAGGGATAATAGGACAGGCCGATGATATCGAAATCATTCACGCCATGCTTCTTTATCAGCGAGTCAAAGAAACTCTGATAAAAGGCATTATCGCCGCCATCCGGCAGATGCACCATCAGCTGAATGTTGTGCTCGGCATCAAAATCTCGGACGGCCTTCAGGCCGCTGCGCATGAGATCGGCAAAGGCTTTATCGCCATCGGTGGAAGGCAGTTTCCCAATGGGCCAGAGCATACCGCTTTTGACTTCGTTGCCCACCTGCACCATCTGCGGCGTCACCCGGCCGCCTTGAAATCATTCAATACTTTCGTAGTGTATTCATAGACATCTTTCACCAGCTGATCTTTGTCGTGTTTTTCCCATGCCTTCGGAGTATGCTGCTTGCCGGGATCGGCCCACCAATCGCTGTAATGGAAATCAACGAGGACTTTCAGACCCAAAGCCTTGGCGCGCTTCGCCATTTCGATGGCCCGTTCCTCGGTGGTATTGCCACCGCCGCCGGGACCGTCTTTGGGATTATTCCATATGCGCACCCGGATCCAGTTGATGCCGTGGTTTTTCATAATCTGAAGCGCATCCATCGGTGTGCCATCTATATCGTAGAATTTCGCTCCCAAACTTTCCATCTCCGGGAGCATGGAAACATCGGCGCCTTTGATGAAGTTGGCTGGCAGATTTGGGATAGGGTTGACCTGGATGGCCGCCTCGGCGGGAGAAAGAAAGGCCAGAGTGCCGATTGTCAAAGCCGAGAAAACCAGTCTGTTCAGGACGGATTTTTTCATGTTGCTCACCTCATTTTTCATTTTTTCGAGAGGAAGGGATCAGAAGCTGTAGGTCAGCGCGGCATATCCCGTATCTTTATATTTGCTATAGCCTGGCTGCTCACGATAAGGCTTGAGCTTATACCAAGCGACTTCCAAATTTGTATTGGCAGCCAGCATATAATTAGATGCCAAACCGAAGCCTTTCGCGCCGGCACCGCCGTAACCATTGCCACCGGCTATGTTCAGATGATGCGCCCAACCGGAGGAATCAACAGCCAGACCACCGAGTGACAAATACTCGCCGTACACATTCCACGTGCCGCCCTCGTTCCATTTCAGGTTGCCGTAAGTCAGACGAGTCCACCAACCGTTACGATCATTATTATCAAGCGCAGTATCAGTTGTGCCAGTCGCAGCAGTACTCTTAGTTACATCTGCGCCATTATGAATCCCTTCGGCCACCAAATTCCACCTTGGCGCAAGTTGGGCATTAAATCCATAGGCGAATTGCTTGAATTTCCGAGACACCAAAATTGAGTTGTAGTTACTGTGCCAAGTGTTACCATTGTCCCATGTTTCCACTACATTGTTTACGCCATTATTATCATCGGAATGAGATGCATAATATGCGGCAGTCAGCTTTACGGCAGGACTGAGCTGATATGAAGCATTTGCAAAGAAGGCATAGTCAGAAGTTTGAGCCCAAGTACCGGGCGATGCATCCCCATAACCTACTAAGAGGCTTGCCGTATCGCCGAAATTCTTGCGTACCATAATGGCATCAATGGGATTTTCCCAGTAGATAAGTCCTTGACCTAAAGAAACCTCGTTACGACCTGCCGATACAGTGAAATCATTCTTGGCATGCCAATCCAGTTGCAAGCGTTGTACGCCGACCTTTTGATACGAAATATTTCCGGCAGTATAGCCACTGGCATGAGATGTGCCGCCACCTACACCATTCGTCGAACTGCTGGCAATTTTGTCCGTTTCAAACTTCAATTGACCGGTGACAGAAAGTTGTTTTGCCGGCTCACCATAAAAGCCCAACCGTAGCCTCATTTCATTAGAGTTAGATGTTTTCCATTGGGAATTATGTACATCGCTGGATGAGCCGCTGACCATTCCCAAGTTCTTATTCTTGAAATACCTTACCCGCGCATCGCCCCACCACTTAAAGGAGCTCATCCCCTTTTTCATCTCGGCCACATCATTTTCCACGGCCTTGAGGCGCACATCCATATCTTTGAGTTCTTCGGCAAACTCATTCTGGAGCTTTTTTATAGCCCCCTTGTCCGCCGGACGGGCGATATCGTACTTTTCGAGAGCCTTGGAAACGATCTCGGCCATCTCATAACGGTTCATGAGACGATCGCCGCGAAAAGTATCATCGCCGTAACCCTCCAACACGCCATCCTCGGCGAGCATCGTCACCGCATCGTAAGCCCAGTGACCTTCCGGCAGATCCTTGAAAGGATTTTTGGCGGCCAGTGTCGTCCCGCTGGTGAGTGTGAGACTTGCCGCCACCGCCGCTGCCAGTAATTTCTTCCGCATCATGATTCCTCCCTTTTCCTTTAAGATAATTGCCTATGAATTTTCCCACGGCCGTTATCCCGCCCCTCGTCGACTGGTCTCCTACCAGCCGACGAAAACCGGAAATTTTTCTAGGAGATGGGAACGCTTACATTATAGGAAATTCAGGGGAGGCTGTGTTTTCAGAAAGCGGAAAGATTTTCATAGCAAAACTCCCGGCAGATTTTAGCTGCCGGGAGTTTTGCGGTGATTCATCTTTTTATTTTGGGGAATTTTCGTTCATGAGCTTCAAGGCAAAGTCCAAGGCTTTGCCGGGATTGCGGGTAAGTCCCACATACTCGGCACCGGAAGTGGTGACAGCCTTCACGCCCTTTTCGTCGCAGTCATGCTTGAGTTCGTCGAACATGGAGCCCATCTGCGGCGCCAGCACGATCAGGTCAAAGTCTGTAATCTGCTCTTTATGCTGACCATAGGCCATGGCGATGGAATCCACGGGTACGCCCCGCTCCTTGGCTCCCTTCACGATTGCCTTGGCCAGCATGCTGCTGGTGGCGCCGGAGGCACAGAGCACGAGGACATTTTTCGGCTTGCCATCGGCGATATTTTCGTGGGCTTCGCTGACAGCGGCCGCTTCTTTATCGGCGTATGCATCGGCAGCGGCCAACTCTTCTTTCTTGTCGGCGTTTTCGATGGCAGCGAGGGCTTCCCGATCCACGAGCTGCTTGTCATAGACACGGAAGAAGGGGTAGTACATCACCGCGTCCACCACCAGAAGCAGAGGCGCGAGGACAAAGGACAGGGAGGCAAAGCCGGTGGCGATGGGGAGACCGATAGTTCCCGGTGTGGTCCAAGGCAAAATGTAGATGAAGGAGTTCATCCCCAGTTCATCCACGAAGAACTTGAAGAGCCAGACATTCGCGATCGGCGCGAAGATGAAGGGGAAGAACAACACCGGGTTCAGCACGATGGGTGCGCCGAAGATGATGGGTTCATTCACCGCGAAGAGCACGGGAACCATAGATGCCTTGCCCACTGCTCGAAGTTGCTTGGATTTTGCAAGGAAAGCGCACATGGCGCAGAACATGAGGGTCGCGCCGGTACCGCCGAGGGTCGCCACGAAATAGGAGGTTGGATGGGTCAGGATATTGGTGGCGTGACCACCGGCACTCACGATCTGCAGGTTCGCTTCGATATTGGCGATGTAAATGGCGGTCACTGCCGGTTCCACGATGGATGGGCCGTGAATGCCCATGAACCAGAACATGGCCATGGCACCATAGATGATGGCGATGCCGATATAGCCGTCGGCCGCTACGAAGAGCGGGCGGAACAACTCAATGATCCATGCGCCGAAAGCGACTCCGGCAAAATGCTGGAAAGCGATGCTGAACACCCAGAAGAACATGACGGCAGCGGAAAGCGGGATGAGATCGGCAAACGTCTGGGCAATATAGTGAGGCACTTCTTCCGGGAGCTTGATGGTGATATTGCGCTTCACGCAGAATTTGTAGATGTTCGGCACAGTGAAGGCAACCACGAAGGCGGAGAGCAGTCCCTTCGTCCCCATGTATTCCACCGCGAGGCCACCCTCGATCTGATCCACGGAGAGGAGCAGCAGGCAGATGACGGAGACAATCATCACCGATACAGGATTGATCTGGCGGAGTTTGGGAAGGTTGTTGTTGAAATTGTCCGACAGGCTCTTGGCGATGGTCGTCACCATCAGCACCGAGAGGATACCCATGGAGTAGCCGTAGGCTCGCCACAACTGACTGCTGATGTTGTCCGGCCAATGATAGTCAAAAATTTCCGGCACGCAGGCCACAAGAATAAAGAGGGATGAAAACAGGATAACCGGGATACAACTCACGAAGCCATCGCGAATGGCACGGAGATAGGGATTGTTGGAAACCTTTTCAAAGAATGGCTTCATGGTTTCCACGAATGCAATGAGCTTTTCCATTAACTTTTCCGTCCTTTCCTGAATAAATGAATACGGGATGCCGTCCTATAAGAACTGATGTCATTATACAAGCCTTGAGGGACCCCGTGTTTTCAGCTTGTGAAAATGCTTTCACCTGGCAAAGCGGAATTTGGACACTTCGTTCTGCAGCGTCTGCGCCAGCTTCGCCAGCGATTCGCTGGCATCGGTTATGTCGTGCATCATGGCGCTCTGTTCTTCGGTGGCCGCCGAGACGGTTTGGGCTTCGTTGGCAGTGGCGCGGCTAGATTCGTTGGCCTTCTGGATGCTCTGGGTCATCTGCTGCGTATCTTTTTCCGCCGCCACCATACGGCTCTGGGACTGCTGGATCTGCTCGTAAAGGGCATCGATATGCCCCTCCATCCGCGAGAATACTTCCCCCGTCCGGCGTACAATCTTGGTGCCGGCCTGCACCTCTTCGTTCCCCTTGTCCATGGCCTGCATAGCTTCTTGGGTATCTTTTTGAATGCCACCGATGATGCTGGCGATATTTTGCGCCGCCAGTCCCGACTGCTCGGCCAGCTTCCTCACTTCGTCCGCCACCACCGCAAAGCCCCGCCCTGCGTCGCCTGCACGAGCCGCTTCGATGGCCGCGTTGAGGGCAAGGAGATTCGTCTGGTCAGCGATGCCCGAGATGGTTTCCACGATTTTTCCGATTTCCTGTGACTGCTCGCCCAGCGTCTCCACCACTTTCAGGGAGGAGGCCATCTGCGATGCCATTTTCTGCATGGCATCCATGGCATTGGCCACTGCAGCATGACCTTCCTTGGCTCCGCTGCGGCTGTCTTCGGCCACCGCCTGCATATTCCGGGCGCTGACATTCAAAGCACTCATTGCTTGCTTCAGGTCGTTGGTGCTCTCGGTGATATTTTCCAGCGCCGCAGACTGGTTCTCCGTGTCCCCGGCAATCTCTACCACATTATCGGCTACCTGATGGATGCTGTCGGCGGTCTGCGCCGCGCTGGCAGTGAGTTCCTCGCTGGCGGCGGCTACCTGCTCGGCGGAGGATGCGATGCTGTGCAGGATTCTCGCGATGGACTCCTGCATGTGATTGGCGCTGGCGGCAATGTCGGCGATCTCGTCTTGTCCGGCCACGACCAGCGGCTGACCGCTCAAATCGCCGTCGGCGATACGATGCATGGCGTTTTTTACTCGTGCGAGAGGCTCTAGGCTGCGCCGTACCACGACGAACATGATCCCCCCGATGATGATGAGCAGGGCGATGATAGCGATAATGATGGAGCGGAGGAAATCACTTTGCAGGGTATCGACCTCAGCTTTCGGAATCCCCATAAAGAGCATACCGATATTTTTACCACTGCTGTCCTTGATCGGTTCATAGGCGGAAAAATATTTATCGCCCAATACCTCGGCTTCCCCCACGAAGCCCTGCCCTTGCTTCAGCACCGTTTCCGTCACTTTCGCCGAAGCCTTGGACCCCACCAGTCGCTTGCCATCGGCTTCAAAGGTGGTGGCTATCCGCGTATCATCATGGAAAATGGTGATATTGTTACCCGTGAGATGCCCCAGATGATCGACGATGGCAAAGGCTTCATCAAATCGTTGCTCGCCTTTGTAAAGGCCATCGGCCCTCACCTCCCAGTTGCCGGGATAAGTGAGTGCCAGTATCTCGTCCACCTGCCGCATATCGGCTTTGGCCTTCTCTTCCAGCGCCAGTTCAAAACCGTGATTAGCGGAGCGGTAGCCCATTACTCCCAACAGGATGCACGCTAGGAGCAGCATCAAATCAAAGAACAGAATGGATTTTTGCTGTAGATTCATCTCCTTGCCCTCCAAATTCTCTTAAACGCTAATCGTATAGTCGGCATGGAATTCTTCGCCCGGGTCAAGTTTTAGGTTGCCCTCTTTCCGGCTGAATTCTCCGCCGCCGTCGACAAAGTCCATGTGGCCGTACCAAGGCTCCAGACAGATAAAGGGCGCTCCGCCCGCCTCCGGTGCCCATATTCCCCAATAAGGGAAATCGGGGGCGGCAATGGTAAGTGATTTAGAACTTTTCCGGGATTTGATGCTGATGGCATCGGATTTAAGGTTCTCATAGACGCGCACGCCCCGACGGAAAAATTCGTCGTTTAAGGGAATGTTTTTCCCCACGATGCTGGGCTCTTTTCCCCGCTCTAAGAGCGTGTCGCCGGTGAGACGGAAATTGGCCGCCTGTTCGGCCTCGCTAAACTCCAGATAGCAGTCGGTGAGTTTTTCGCCGTAGACGATGGGGCAACGAAATGCCGGATGAGCGCCAATAGAAAAATACATCGCGGCGGTATCCGCATTGCTGACCTGCCACTTTACCTTGACGGCGCGTCCCGTCAGCTCATAGCCGATACCCAGCCGAAATCGCCAAGGGTAGCTTTTGAGGCTCTCTTCGTTCCAGGTAAGCTCAAAAGCGATAGTTGCCTCCCGGTGCTCGACACAGCGGAACTCGGATATTCGACCCAAACCGTGAGCCGGGAGAGCGTAGCTATGGCCCGCCACCTGATATTCGCCCCCCTTGAGCTTCCCGACGATGGGAAACAGGATGGGGGAACTGTATTTCCACCAGGCCGGATCGCCATGCCAGAAGTACTCCGTTTCATCAGATCGCTCTTTCAGGGAGCGCAGTTCCGCACCCCGGCTGCGCACCATCACCATAAGTTCTTCATTTTGCAATACATACAACATAAATTTCACTCCTTATAGCATATATGCGGCATGGTACCATCCCAATGCCGCATATATGAAGAAAGAAATATGTAAATGTAGGGGAGAGCCTCAATATGGAACATCCGCCAAGGGGACGATCTCGCCCCGCTCGGATAGGAGTTTATACCAGTAGGCGCTCTTTTTGGGGTATCGTTCCTGATCGCGATAGTCGACATAAAAGAGCCCGTACCGCTTGTTATAACCGTTGCTCCAGGAAAGCACATCCATCAACGACCAGATGTAGTAGCCCCGGACATTCACACCTTCGGCGATGGCCTGCAAAATGGCTTCCAGATGCTCCGTCACATACTTGATGCGGGGAGTGTCATCGATCTTGCCGTCCACGAAATCGTCCTTGTAGCCCATGCCGTTTTCGGAGATGAAGATTTTCTTGTAGTTGGGATAATCATGGGCGATACGCACTAACTGGTCGTGCATTCCTTTTGGATAAATGGGCCAGTCCCAGTCGGTGGTGGGTACTTCCGGATTTGACACTCGCGCACCGATTCCTCTCAGGCCGAAGACGCTGGTGCCCTTGTCGCCGGTGCTGTTGTTATAGATGCGGCTCTCTCCCTCATAGGATTGGAGGAAATGGCTGGAGTAATAATTCATGCCGAGGAAATCAATGGCTTGGGCGGCTTTGGCGAAATCGTCAAAATCCGACGGCTCAGTTTTGAGTTCGCCATTGTTCTTTGCCAGAATCTCGTTGATCAGCGCCATGGTCGCATCGTCATAGCCGCCGTGGAAACAGGCATCCAGCATAAAGCGGTTAGCGATAGCATCATCGAGGTCGCGGGCGTGCTTATCCTCCGGCTTATCGCTGATGGGTACTTTGCCCTCCAGCGTGTGGACGATGCCGATTTCGCCGGGGAGATTCATGCTCTTGTAGAGATTCAAGGCTCTGGCATGAGCCACCATCAGATTATGCTCAATCTGGATAGCCTTGGCTATCTGGAACTGCTCGCAGGGAGGGAAATTACCGGCGATATAGCCATTCTGCGCTATCGACCAAGGTTCGTTGAAGGTGGCCCACTTTTTCACCTTGTGACCGAATACCTCAAAGCAGACCTTGGCATAGTCCACGAAGTAGTCGATGAGTTTTCTGTTTAGCCAATGACCGTCTTTGAAGAAGGGCAGCGGCGTGTCGAAATGGTGCAGTGTGACAAATGGCTCGACACCCTGCCGGATGCACTCGTCAATAAGGGCGTTATAATAGTCAAGCCCCTTGGTATTCACCTTGCCTCTGCCCTCCGGCAGGATCCGCGTCCAAGAGAGGGAGATGCGGATGCCGTTTATGCCAAAATCGTGGGCAAGCTTCAGATCTTCCGGGTACTTATGGTAAAAGTCGCTGGCAGGATCGGCGGTGAACCGGCTCTCCGGGCGGTTCAGATATTCGTCCCAAACGCAGGGACCGCGACCGTCCTCCCGTGTTGCTCCCTCCACCTGATAGGCCGCCGTAGCGCCGCCAAAGATAAAGCCCTCCGGGAATTTTTTCGCCATAGCCGCACCTCACTGGTTCTTGAACATCTTGATGAACTTCTTGCACATATCGGACAGGAGCATGGCCGTCATGAGATGATCCTGGGCGTGTACCGTGAGAAAGCCAATCTCAATGCTCTCACCGGCAGCCTCTTTCCTGATAAGCTCCGTCTGCTGGTTATGGGCTCCCAAAATGAGATCGTCCCCCTCCTTGATAAGAGCCTCCGCCTTGGCAAAATCTTTCTCCGCTATGGCATCCATGGCCTGCAGGTACTTCGTCCGCGCATCCCCCGAATAGGCCACGATCTCCATGGCTACCATAGCCATATCGTCTTTTGACATTGCCATTTTTTATACACCGCCTTTCTATCAATCGTTAATCGTGATAAAATCCTTCATTCCACTTCTTCAGATACTCGTCAAAGAGATGGTCGTTTTCGATAGCGTCATTGGGCTCGATCAGAGCATCAATCTTCGCGATGAGGGCCTCTTTCTCCGGCGTGGGCTTATACTCAGCCTTGATGAACGCCTCCAAGATGTATTCGATGGAGCCGATGCCGATGACCCGACCGCCGCAGCCGATGACATTGGCATTCAAGTCCTCTTTGGCCGCCACGGCGGTCTGTACATCGGTGACGCAGGCGGCTCTAACGCCTTTCACCTTCTGAGCCGAGTTGTTGATGCCGATACCCGTGCCGCAGATGCAGACACCGAGGTCGGCCTGCCCGGTAACGACGGCTTTGCCCACCAGTCGTCCATAGATGGGATAGTGGGTGCGAATGAAATCATAGGTTCCCACATCAATGACTTCATGCCCCTGTTTCTTCAAATACTCGGCGGCTTTGATTTTTATATCCGTGACGATATGGTCACAACCGATAGCGATTTTCATTCTGTCGTCCTCCCTGCTCTCACAAAATCCGGTTCATCATGTCGATACGAATTTGATGGCGACCGCCATCATACTCGGTCTTGACGAAGTTCTCCGCCAATGTGCAGGCTAGTTTCTCCGCCGTAATAGCCGCTCCGAGTGTGATGATCTGGGTGCTGTTGTGATGCCGGGTCATGGAAGAGGTGTAATCCTCATAGGTGGGAGCGCAGACGATGCCGTGATGCTTGGCGGCAATCATGAAGGGCGCATTGCCGTAGTCATCGATTACAATGCCCTGGGTCACGCCTTCGTCTTTGATTGCCCGCACCACATTCATGGTCGCCTCGTAAATATCATCGTTCGACAAATCCTGCATCTCATAGCCCGCTTTGGCAAGATGTGCCTTGACGGTCTCTTTCAGTGCCGCTCCGGCCCGATTGGCCGCTATCGCAACCTTCATTTCTCATTCCCCTTTTCTCTTGACTGGATTTTGACCGATTTCCGATCCTTGACAAGTCTCATTATAGGGGGCTATTTCATGCCTGTGTTTTCGGATTTGGAAAATATTTTCTTCCCGTCAGGTGCTGTACATATCGCTTTCGGTAAAGTAACGGTGACGTTTGGCCTGTTCCTTCTCCTTGGCCAACTTCTTTTTCTTTTCCTCTTCGCAGTGGATTGCCAGATAGTCCACGATGACCCGGGAAATGACGAAAAGGGGCAGTCTGGGGGCGGCATCGGTGTTTTTGATGCTGACATGGGAATGACGGTAGCCAAAGAGATTGATCTGGGCAATCTTGGCCAGCGGCACTTCATTATCACCGCAGGTGATGCAGATGATACGCACTCCCAGTGAAGAGGCGTTCTCAGCAGTACGGATAAGCTCGTGGGTCTTGCCGGAGAGGGAGAAGATGATGACTAGATCGCCGCGTTGGAGCTGCCGGGAGATCGCCTGCATGGTCAGAGGATCGTAATTGGTAAAGACATAGAAGCCGAGAAGTTGCAACTTCAAGGCAAATTCCTGCGCCACTTGTTCGGACAGACCTCGGGCAAAGAGGAATATCCGTTTGGCACTGCTGATCGCTTGCACCGTCTTTAGTATATCATCAGCGGAAAGTTGTTCCAAGGTATAGGTGACTTCCTTCAGCGACTTTTTGAGGATCTCATTCACCGAGGCGGATGCCTGTTGAGCCTTTTCCTGCTGCGCCAGTTGGAAACGGAGTTCGGCAAAGCCGGACATACCGCATTTCTTGATGGTCCTGGATACCGTGGCCGGGGAGGAAAAGGTCTGCTCCGCCACATCCGAAATGGACATGACCGAGATTTTGTCGGCGTTGAGATTGATAAAGGCCACGATCTTTTTTTCGGTTTCCGTCAGACTTTCCATCAAGGCCTGATCCAGCTTGATTAACATATGTCTCTCCTCTTTTCCTTTTCCCTGCCCTCAGCGCCCCTCAATGCCCAGCTCTGCTTTGATGGCCGCCTTGTGTTTATACATGGCTTCGTCAGCCATCTGAAATACCTGGGCAAACTCTAGCCCAGGGCGATAAATACCCAACCCATGCGCCACAGAGACGTGAACGGTATGTTCGCCCACCATGAAGCTCTCTTTAGAGAGACGCACGTCGAAGTCTCGCATGAGCTCATCGCGCCGCTCGTAGTCAGTAGTTTCCAGAATAGCGATGAATTCATCGCCGCCGATTCGAAACACCGGACTGTGGGCGAAACAATCGCAAATGGATTTGGCTGCTCGGCGAATGAGTTCATTGCCGGCATCGTGGCCGTAGGTGTCATTGGTGCGCTTGAGGAAATTGGCATCAAAGATAACGAGGCCATACCGGACGGGATTATCCGGCGGAGCATTTTTCGCTTGCTCTGCCAGTTCCCCGGCTTTTTTCATATAGGCGGACGTATTTCTAAGTCCCGTCAGCTTGTCGCGATAAACATAAGACTCAAGTTTTGTCACCATGTCCTGGATACTGCTAGCGAGAATCCCCAACTCGTTGTCCGATGTCCAAGGAAGCCGGACATCCAGCTCGCCGGCCGCGATTTTTTTCGCCGCCTCCGTGAGGAGCAGGAGGGGGCGGATTCCCTTTTTGGCCAGCCAGACGCTGAAAGCGGATACAGCGATGAAGATAAAGAGCATCATCACCATGAAGTGAATGAGCATGGTATTGCGATCGGCGTATATATCATGGGCATAAGCCGTTATTTTCAGCCAGAGACCGGTGCTGAGATAGATTTTCGTCTCGTACAGCCGCTCGGCTTCGCTTCCTGTCTCGCCCGGTGAATGATGAGCGTACAGCACCTGATCCGCTTCGCCCAGCAGATACACGCTGCCGCGTTCATAGACGCTCATCCGCGCCACTTCATGACTGAGATAGGCCAGATCGATGGTGAGCGCCACACGCCCCAGGAACCGGTCATCTTGCTGAATGGGCATGACATAGGATATGACTTGCCGCTCCGTTACTTCATCCGGATGTGGGGAGCTGAAAGCCGCCAGATATTGCTCGTCTTCGTCGGTAAAAGAGGCCGGCCGATAAGCGGTCGAACGGGTGAAGTCCGGGAGGCGGTAATCCCAGCTTACGGGCAGCCGGGTAAAAAGGAAGCCGTCCCCGTCGAACTCCGGTGCCAGCACCAATTGGCATCTGAGACTGCCGGGAACGCCGGTCGCCAACATCGGAAAGCTTTCCGCCAGTTCGTCCAAGTATGCCTGACGATAAGTGCCGTCTCTCATCAGCCGATCTGGATCAATCGCCTTTTTTTCTGCTAAAGTGCTCATTTGGGTCACAGCAATAACGGTATTGTCAAAAGTACGGTTCAAGCGTTCGCGATAAATGACGCTCATTTTGTCCAGCTCACCCACAACACGGTCATCGATGACCCGGCTCAGTGCCATAAAACTTACCGCCCCCAAGAGGAAGGATACCATGACTATGGTGCCCAGTTCCAGCAGCATCAGGTTGGTCATGACGGAGTGGCGATATTTGGTCATGAGATAGAGCAGGGTTAGCAGGGTAAGATCCATGGTGATGAGGATTTCGGACAAGAAGCGCAACCATGTGTCGATTTTATCTAGGCCGTAAATGATACCCGAGGCATCCAAGGCCCAGAAGAGTAGCCAGAAGAGGCTGCCTAGCAGTACCATTGAATAACGGTTCATGGCGTAGGTGTTCCGGGAGACCACCAACGGAACCGTCGCTGGAGCATAAAAATCATAATGATAGCCGATCAACAGAAAAAAAACGGGTGCGCCAAAAAAGATGGTCAGCGTAAAGTCATGCAGCCAGAGCAGCCCCACATACTGCCACAGCCGGATCATCGGGAAAGCGGTACCGGCAAAGAGACTGAGTCTGGCATCCTCCGTCAGCGTCAGCCCATGGAGCATGGCGCTGACGAACTCCGTAAACAATACAACAGCGATGAAGCGGCGCAGGGTAGTGCGATTGAAAGCGAACGCCGGATTGTCTGCCGTCCGGGGGCGGATGTGCCACAGCTTGAAGGGCAGATAGGCCGATAAAAAAACTATGGTCACGGCGGCCCAGTCAAAGACGGGGGTGTTGGCTAGCGAGTGGAGGCCCGCCCCCAGAGTGGCTCCCCACATACCGGCAGGTCCCATGGCCAGGCCGAGGAGCGGAGGCAGAAAAGAAGTTAAGGGAAAAATACCGGCCGGATAGACAAACAAATGCGTCGCAAAATGCGCCACCGCCCAGTATAATGCCAGCGATATGACTAGGCGTATCAGTTGCTTTTTCATAGCAGCCTCCTCCCCATTTTATGACAAGGGAGCTTTTTCCGCTGCGCTACCGCTATGTGCGAGAAAGAGGATGAAGCCGATCCCCCCGGCGGTAAAGAGCGCTAATATTACCGTACTCGCCAGCAAAAGAGCGAGCGTCCCCCGCACGGGGGCAAAGACTTCCTGCTCCGGCATAACGGCAGCCAAGCCCCAGTTTGTTCCGGCGACGGGATAGTGGATACCGATCAGATGCTGACCAGCTTTATCCTGCCACCGATAAAAACCCGCCTTACTGGATAGCATCCGGCGCCCCAGATCGTTAAAGGCGGGGTCGGGATGGCGGAAGATATTGTCTGTTTCCGCCGCGCTCGAGGGCGGGGCTATGATATATCTTCCATCTCCGGCTAGCAAGCAACTGAAGCCGTTGTCCCCAAGCCACAAGGAGTCAAGCAGGCGCTGTAGGGACTGCCTGTCTTCGGCGGTCATGGCAGTGGGATTAAGTGGCGCGGCATCGCGCTTCTTTAACTCGACCCAAGCGGCGACCCGGTCGCCCGCCGCTTCAGCGCGATTGATGGCATCATCTAAGATCACCTTCTCCATGGCCGTTCCCAAGAGATGATAGACAATCCCCAGTTCCAACAGTAACCCCAACAGGACAATCGGCAGTATAAAAAATAACTTTTCCCTCATCGCTAACCCCTCTTGATTACTGTACCGCCAGCCCCGTGACCGTCGCAATGTCGGCTGCGGCTTTATCCAAGGCACTATCCGGATCACCGCCGGCGACGACGGTAGCCATCATTTCCCGTATCGCCCGACCGTAGTCCAAGGTGATAGGCCCTCGGCGAAGCGGCTTCAGTTTATCCAAATCTTGGGCAAATCGTTTGTTCACGGACAGTCCGATAAAAGGATCCACGGCTTCAAACTCCGGCGTATGGTAAAGCGGTTTATAGGCCGGGAAGAGGCCAAGCCGAAGTTGTGCCAGTTCACCCTCCGGCGTATTCAGACAAAAATGCAGAAATTCCCAAGCTTCTTGGGGATGACGAGAATGATTGGCGAGTACAACGACCGACCCGCCGGAGTTGGCAGCATGAGAGCCGCCCCGCGTGATCGCAGGCAGTGGCATGACCTTCCATTTTCCTCTTTGCTCTGGTGCAGCATAGCTAAGCGTTCCGGCAAACCACACCCCGTAAGCGACCGCCGCGATCTCGCCCTGCTCAATGGCCACCATAAGACCATCCCAGTCCTTTACATTTTTGAGCGTACCCTCTTCCAGCATTCGCTGGACGATGTGCATGGCCTGCTTGGCCTCGAAGGAATTGATGACAATGGTTCGATCATCGGGGCTGACATAGTTACCGCCCAGTTCATTCAAGATCTGATCGTAGAAGTCCGTGTCCTCGCACATGCCCAGCATAGTCACTTTCGCGTGAAAATGCCGACTTAGCTTTTTACCGGCGCGTATCAGATCGTCCCAAGTCTCGATGCTCTGCGGGTCAAGATCGGCCGCCCGCCACAGATCCTCGCGGTAAAAGAGTGCCGCCGGACCAAGATCGGTAGGAATGCCGTAGATGTGGCCGTCTACGGTCACCGCATCCCAAGCAGCGGCGACGAAGTTGTCTTTGATGGGAGTGACTTCGGTGGTGATGTCCCGCAACATCCCCGGATATTTATGGACAAAAGTGATGAGGTCGCGATTATGCACCATCATCACATCCGGCACTTCGGTACCCGCTGCCAGCCGAGGCATGATGCGGGTATAGTCCTGATCGACATAGCGCACATCCACCTTGATGTTCGGGTGCAGTTTTTCAAAGAGGCGAGCCTGCTCTTCAAAGGAGGCAGCGGCGATGTTCCAGCCCACCGCCGTGATGCGCACCGTCGGCGGCTCTTTTGGGGCTTCCATGCCCAGCCATACCAGTGCCAGCACTGCGGCGACCAAAAACGATATCTTCTTCAGCATGACAGCCCCTTCCTTTCAATTTGAGCTACAATCGGCCCATGGTACCTGCCTAGTATAACACAAAAAAATCGGGCGGTGTTTTCAGAGATGGAAAATATTTTCACGCCATTTTCCGTTCTCTTCACCGCCAAGAACATCAGAGTTTCCCGTATTCAACCTCATCCACCGGCTCGCACCACTCGGTAGAAGTCTCTTCCCCTGGAACTTCAATCGCCAGATGCTGGAAGTCCGAGTCCTTGGCCGCGCCATGCCAATGCTTCACCTCGGCGGGAATGTTCACCACATCTCCCGTTTTAAGTTTTCTTGCGGGTTTGCCCCATTCTTGATACCAACCAAGTCCTGCCGTAACAAGGAGCATCTGTCCGCCACCTTTCGTGGCATGATGAATATGCCAGTGATTGCGGCACCCTGGCTCAAAGGTCACATTGCCGACAATGACCTGCTCCAGTGACAGCATGTTGAGATAGCTCTTGCCATCTGCATCTTCCTCCCCTGTGATTTTCGGCATCGCTTCTGTCGGGAAATGGGAGCGCAAAATCGGCGCATCCTGCGCCTGCGCCCGCACTAGGTCGTCCTTGGCCGTCGGTTGATGATGCCATCGACAAGTTCCTCGCTTATGTTGATGGCAAGGCTGCCGAGGGTGAGTTCACCCAGGAGATCGCCGCCGAGGTTGAGAGACTGAAACAACACAACGAAACGAAGGTGGAATATATGACACTGATGATGGAACTCAAAGAACAGAGACGAGAAGGCTTTGATGAAGGCATCAATAAGGGACGTATTGATACCATCCTGAAGAATGTTCGTGCGCTCATTGACAAGAAAGGCTGGAGTCCTGACGAGGCTTTGGATATCCTCAATGTCTCGCCAGAGGATCGGCTAGTCGTGATGTCACAGCTCTAAACATTTAATTTAACAAAAAAGCGGTTGTCGTAGAAGGCATAAGCCCTCCCACGACACCCGCTTTTTTTCACGCTCTCAATCTTTCGGTAGTATCTAATTTTCTCAAATGCCCCAATATGCCCCATTTTGCCCGCTTATTATTACGAATCCCCTACTCCCCGTACCTGTTCCCATGGCAAACGAAAAGTATCTTAGTCATTGAAATTCTCCTTCCAGATATGCCCTCAAACGCCGTAAAATGCCCACTTATGCGGAGTCCTTCAGAAGGGTGTTAGAATTATCAGAAAGTGTAGAAGTGGCATAATTGGGCAAATCAGGGCATATTGAATCCCTCAAAAGTAGTAAAAACGTAGTAAAAGTGGCCATGTATTACTACTCCATATATCAGCACGATAAATGAACACTTTTCTTGTCATAGCACGGGTGGACGGGATGTACAATGAAAAAAGCAGGCACTCCGAAGAATGCCTGCCCGGAAAGAGCTATATGTCAGTTCCAACGTAGATAGCCAATCGAAGGATTGGGATTCTCATAGGCCATATGTTATGCATGCTGACTTCGGTCTTGGGCAAAGCTAAATATTATGCTTATGAACAGTTCCCCTTTACCAATTATTCTGATACAATCTAACGATGCACCCCCTATACTCGCTTAACGATGCACCCCCTTGCACCCCCCTGCCTATCGTTAAGCGAGTATCGCCGCAAAGTCGCACGGGACAAGGCTTCGGCAAAAAGAG
>JAFSWY010000042.1 GCA_017444295.1 Selenomonadaceae bacterium
TGCTTTGATATTTTGTTGGTATGCGAGATGAATCGGAAATTGAAACACGAGGAATTGTTGTCACGCATTGACGTTTCATCGTCGGCATCGTATTCATCTATGAGCCGAATTTTCTCTATAGCGTAATTGGCCTCATGCAGTTTCATAAAGATATCAAGCAGCGGTGCCGCAATGTAAACATTGCAGATCAATTCCCCTTCCCTTGTTTTGCCATGCAAATCTTTATGCAGCAAATGAAGATAGCGCAAATCATCCAGGGGCAATGTGCAATCATCCTTGTACGACTTTCCTTTTATTCTGGAAAACATTTGGCTGTCAATCTTTGAAATATAAAAGTCTGTTTTGGCCTCTGCTGCCTCGGATTTTTGAAACGATGGCAATAAAATATTCGCAGATAGCAGCATCAATGCAGATTTTATAAGATTGCGCCTGGTTATTTTGGCATGTAACAAAAGAACCACCTCTTCCTTGTTGTTTGATAGTGAGAGCCTCGCACCGCAAGCCACGACGGCTTAGGATGGTGCTGGCGGATGAAGACATTGAGCAACGTGTCACCTGCAATGCAGTGTATATTGCTTCGTCAATCCGGCATCAGGATTGCGCCCAGGGTTCCGAGGAACATGAACATCAGGAAGCCGATGATGAACAGGAATGCTCCCCAGCCTGCCTTTTCTTTGATGCTCTTGATTACGCTCCATGGGGAAAGGGGGATGTCACCGTCTGCCTTGACGGATTTTGTCCTGCCGTCGGGCAGGATCATTTCGAGGACCGGGTGATTGTAGATGCGGATGCGTCCGATGGCAATCCAGAAAATGATGGTCATGGGCACAGTCGCCACCATCCAAACCGCATGGTAGGCATAGTTTGCAACACCTTCCGTGTCCAAAGGATAGGCGCATATTGCGGGGAGCGCATTGAATACGATGACACCGAGGAGGGTCATGATGATCCGGAAGGGGGTATAGAAGGCAATCTTGACAGGAACCGTCTTGCCGCCCACGGATTCGAGGAAAATGGCCTTTGTCGTCGTGTCCTCGATGATGTCTTCTCCTTGCGTGACCGTCAGTTTCGATTGGACGCGCTCGGCGCGGCTTTTCTCTGTCTTGAAGATGACCCGGCGCCATTCCTCTCCGCGCCCATCGCTGAACGCCGTGAAGAAGATCAGTCCGAAGACCACAGCTGTCATGCCCACCAGTTCCGGGTTCGGCATCCAAAGCCACATCAGCAGCGACACCAGGAGCGTCATGATCGTCGGTTCAATGAGCCACGAGAGCACCCGCTCCTGCTTTTCTTTTGAGACGGCAACGCGTCCCGTCTGTCCGTTGACTACAGCCAGCGTCTTTCCGACCTTCAGCACATAGGCAGGGAGCAGTGCCGGCAGCCGCAGAAGATTTCCTGCATGCATGGAAAGGGTGATGCCTGTGGTCTGGAGCGCTTTCTCTACATCGGGGCGAAAGCCTTCGGCCACCTCTTCCAGCACCCGTTTCTCTGTCTTTTTCGCGTCGATGTCGGAGAGCTTCACCCGCTGCCCCGCGATGAAGGAGAACTCAAAGGGCCGCGCGGCTGTCCACTCGAAAGGCTCCATGGCATCCAGCACCATGTTGTCGAGCTGCTTCGAGGTGTTCACAGCTATGCCGTTCAGGAAACCGCCGACGTGATATTTCCGGTCGGAGTATGTCTCCATGCGCTCGGCCTCGGCGGTCACCGGGCCACGGATCAATTCATAGGGCAGATAATAGCCGCGGAGGTTCTTGAGCTCGGACAGCACGGCCCTGGCCTCTTTTTCCTTTTGGTTGGCCTCCGCCCATGCCTTGAGTCGTTCTCTGGCCTCGTTTTCCGTCAGCACAAATGGGATGATGACTTCCGGCAGTTCCGAAGCGGCAAAGGCGCGCCGTGCGAACTTGCCGCCGCAGAACTCGCATTTTCCCATGGCCTCGCCTTCCGGGATAAGGATCTGTGCACCGCAGTTTTGGCAAGCGTGGACTTCCTCGGCAGTGCTTTCGCCCTCCAGGATGCTCTTCCTTTGTGCGCTGCGCCATTCTCCGAGCCTTCGCACAGGCTCCTGGATGTCCGTTGACCCGCCGCAGTATTGGCAGTGGTACTCCTGATGCACAATGTCGAACTCCGCCGGTGCTCCGCAACAGGAACAATAGACGGCAAGGGGATGGTTCTTTGTTTCACTCATGGAACCTCGTTCCTTTCTTCATTAATATTCTCTTCTATTGTTTATTTGCCAAAAATCGGTAAAATCCTGCTTCTTTAGCGAGGGAGCCTTTCGATTGGCGTTATGACGGGCAGGAAATGGGATTGACACCCATCCTGTCTTTCCTGCTCATAGGGAATCGAATATCTATATGGGCAGGAAAAACTGCTATCCATCAAGAATATAGCATATAATTGAAAGAAAATTTGATATGCCCTTCAACAACCCTGCAGGGCGCAATTTGCGCAATACCAAGGCAACTGGGGAAACAACTCGGGAATACGGAGGAATTCGAATGTCATCACAGGAACTGAACCAGGCACTCTGGAATGCCGCAAATGTCATGCGGAGTACCATGAGTGCCGATGAATACAAGGATTACCTGCTCGGAATGGTATTCTACAAGTACCTGTCTGACCGCCAACTCTATGCTGTTGTGGACCTGTTGGAGGACAGGCAGCCGGAGTCCTTGGAGGAAGCCCAGAAGATTTACGAAAAGGCTGTCAATGGCGAGGACTGGGAAGACCTTCAGGAGGAGCTGGAAGAAAAGTACGGATTCGCCATTGAGCCGAAGTACACCTTCACGGCTCTCTACAACGAGATCAACGAAAAGACCTTCGCCACGGACCATCTGAGGCAGGCCATGCGCGATGTGGAGCAAGGCGGTGAGGCCATCCGTGGACAGAAGCCATATGAGGATCTGTTCGAGGATTTCGACATTGACTCCAAAAGCCTCGGCTCCACTCCCGCCAAGCGCAATGCCATGCTGGCCGATATCATGAAGGAACTGGCACATATCGACTTCACCCAGTATGGCGCAGATGCCCTGGGGGATGCCTATGAGTATCTGATCGGGGAGTTTGCGGCAGGTTCCGGGAAGAAGGCCGGGGAATTCTATACGCCACAGGCCGTGTCCGAGCTCATCACCCGCATTGTCACCAAGGGCAAGGAGGGGAAGCCCGGGTTCTCCATCTACGACCCCTGCATGGGCTCTGGCTCCCTGCTTCTCCATGCCCGGAACTATATGAATGAGGACTGCCGGAACAATGTGCAGTATTTCGGGCAGGAGATCTCCCATACCACCTACAACCTGGCACGCATGAACATGATCCTCCACAATGTCCCCTTCACCTACCAGCACTTCCGCAACGGCGACACCCTTGGGGCCGACTGGCCCACGGAGGAGCCTACCAACTACGATGCTACTGTCATGAATCCCCCCTACAGCCATCATTGGAGCGCAACCGCCGGATTCCTGACAGACCCCCGTTTCCAGAGTTATGAGAAGCTGGCTCCCAAGACAAAAGCAGACTTTGCCTTTCTTCTGCATGGCTTCTATCATCTGAAAGAGGATGGCACCATGGGCATCATCCTTCCCCATGGAGTCCTGTTCCGTGGGGCTGCCGAGGGCGCCATCCGCAAGCACCTGCTGGAGAACGGAAGCATCTATGCGGTAATCGGTTTACCCGCAGGAATCTTCTTCAACATCGGCATACCGACCTGCGTCATCATCCTCAAAAAGAACAATGCTGACCGCAGCGTGTTCCTGATCGATGCCAGCAAGGAGTTCCGCAAGGAGAAAGCCCGGAACTACATGGACTCTGAGCATATCGACAAGATCGTGTCTGCCTATGCGGAGCGAAAGGACATCGACAAATTCGCCCACCTCGCCACCTTCGATGAGATCAAGGGCAATGACTTCAACCTCAACATCCCAAGGTATGTGGACACCAGTGAACCGGAGCCGGAGGTGGACCTCAGTGCCGTATGTGCCACCATCAGCAGCATTGACAACGACATTAAGCAAAGCATGTCTGAGCCTCTACCGCTCTCTCAGGAGCTTGATGTTACAGTTGATGATGAGAATTCGAGGAAAATGCTGGCAGACATCATCAGGATGCTTCAGGAGGAGTAAAAATGCCGGACGAGATAAAGCAACCTTCCCAAACACAAGCGAACCCATCCACGTCAAGTGGAGACAAGGCTTTCCTTGCTGACGCTGTAGCCATTGTGGAGAAAGGCAGGCAAACTGCCTATGCATCAGTCAATCAGGCAATGATTGATACTTACTGGCGGCTGGGAAAACACATAGTAGAGAACGAGCAAGGTGGTGCAGAACGGGCGGAGTATGGGAAAAATATGATAGCCAACCTGGCTCATACACTAACAGAGCGCTATGGCAAGAGTTATAGCGTTCGCAACTTATATTATTTTTGCCAGTTTTACCAACTATTTCCTAAGGAAGAAATTTTGAACCCGCGAGTTCAAAATCTGACATGGACACATTTTCGGCATTTACTACGAATAGATAATAAAGAAGCACGAACCTGGTATTTGAAGGAAGCCTCCCAAGAGCAGTGGAGTGTGCGCACCCTTGACCGCAATATTAGTTCCCAGTACTATGAGCGGCTTTTGTTATCTCAACGAAAAGAGCCCGTAAAACAGGAGATGCAAGAGAAAACTGCCGACTTGCAGCAGGATAAGCTGGAATTCATCAAGAACCCTGTGGTGGCAGAGTTTTTGGGACTGGCTCCGAATACAGATTTTACCGAAAGCGAACTAGAAGGTTCTATTATTATGCATCTGTCCAAGTTTTTGATGGAATTGGGTAAGGGCTACGCTTTTGTGGCACGTCAACAGCATATTAGAACAGATGCCGGTAACGATTATTTTATCGACCTCGTTTTCTACAACTATATACTGAAATGTTTTGTGCTTATCGACCTTAAGACCACGAAAATTTCTTATCAAGATGTAGGGCAGATGGATATGTATCTGCAAATATACGATAATGAGCGCAAGCAACAGGATGATAACCCAACGATAGGGATTATTCTTTGCTCGGAAACAGATGGTGATGTAGCCAGATACTCAACATTGGCAAAGAATGACCAACTTTATGCCGCCAAATACAAGCTGTGTTTGCCTACACCAGAAGAGCTGAAAAGGGAAATTGAACGGCAAAAGGAAATTTTTCAGCTGGAAAAAAGCGGTGGCAGAAATGGATAAGACGAAAGAGCCTATATTTAGATTCAAGGGGTATACTGGTGATTGGGAACAACGAAAGTTCCACGAGGTCTTTGACGGGCTGCAAAATAATACACTATCGAGGTCAGACATGAACTACGATGGCGGAGAAGCCCAAAATCTCCATTACGGGGATGTGCTTATAAAATTTGGCGATTACATTGATGTTTCGATGGAACAGTTGCCGTACATCAGCGACAAGTCTATAACGAATAAATTCAGCAACTCCTATTTGCAGGATGGGGATATTGTCATTGTTGATACCGCAGAAGATGAAACTGTAGGCAAATGCACGGAGATAGTCGGCACCAAGGGAAAGAAGCTCATAGCTGGCTTGCATACAATCCCATGCAGACCGAGACAAACATACGCTCCAAAGTTCTTGGGGTATTACATGAATTCCAATGCTTATCATGCCCAACTGATACCTCTTATGCAAGGCATCAAGGTGACCTCCATATCTAAAGGAGCGCTCCAGTCTACAGACATGATTATTCCCGCTTCTACTAAGGAACAGGGAAAGATAGGCACTTACTTCTCTGCCATTGACAACCTTATCACCCTCCACCAGCGTAAGAGTGACGCCCTCAAGGAACTGAAAAAGGGCATGCTGCAAAAAATGTTCCCCAAGGAAGGAGCCAAGATTCCAGAGTTCAGGTTCAAAGGCTTCACTGGCGATTGGGAAAAGCGGAAACTAGGAGATATTGCTGCCTCATTTGATTATGGGCTTAATGCTGCTGCTAAGGAATATGATGGTCAGAATAAATACATTCGTATCACAGATATTGATGATGATTCGCATAACTTTATAAGTGATGGCATGACTTCATCAGATACGGATCTGTCCAAGGCTGATGAGTATAAGGTATCAGAAGGGACATACTCTTTGCCAGAACCGGGGCGAGTGTTGGCAAGAGCTATATTTATAAGCCCTCAGATGGTTTGATGTACTTTGCTGGGTTCCTAATTAGGGCAAAAGTAAAAACTGAATATGACGCTCAGTTTGTATTTCAGAACACACTGACAGAGGCGTACTCCAAGTATATAGCTGTAACATCTCAACGTTCAGGTCAGCCAGGGGTTAATGCCCAGGAATATGCTGGATATGAGATTATGTGCCCAACAAAGGAAGAACAGGCCAAAATTGGCGAGCACTTTGCCAACCTCGACAACCTCATCGCCCTCCACCAGCGCAAGTGCAATGCCCTCAAAGACCTGAAAAAAGGGTTCCTCCAGAAAATGTTCGTGTGACCTACAGAAAATAAAGGATTGATACGATGGCACAAAGCGAAGCAGCAATGGAAAATGCCTTGATAAAACAGCTCACCCAGGACATATCCCAATGGACGTATCGTAAGGATATCGTCGATGAGGACAGCCTGTGGGCCAATTTCCGAAAGAAGCTGAACCAAAACAATCAGGCATCCTTGGACGGTGTACCCATCACGGATGCAGAGTTCAGACAGATCCAGCAGTACATGCTGGACGTGGCGAAGTCCCCCTACAAGGCAGCCCTGTGGCTGGCCGGGGAGAATGGTGAGTCCGTCATCCCCCTTACGAGAGAGGATGCCTCCAAGGGCTCCATCCACCTGATGGCTGTCAGCAACCGGGAGATTGCCGGGGGGCGTTCCTCCTATGAGGTCATCAACCA
>JAFSWY010000354.1 GCA_017444295.1 Selenomonadaceae bacterium
AAAGATAAACTTTTTGTGTGTTGCAGAATAGGAGAGTGAGCCATGTTCAAGATTTTGAGGAAGGAAGAACTTTCACCGGGAGTCTATGCCATGGACATCGAGGCACCCCGCGTGGCCAAGAAGGCCCAGGCCGGCCAGTTCATTGTGCTTCGTGTGGACGAGAAGGGGGAGCGTATCCCCTTGACCATCGCGGATTTTGACCGCGAGGCAGGGAAGATCCTGATCGTGTTCCAGGTCATTGGCGCATCCACCATGCAGCTGGCGGCCATGGAGGCAGGGGAGTCCCTCCTGGATTTCGTCGGCCCGCTGGGGCAGCCTTCCGAGATTGAGAAGATGGGAACCGTTGTCGTGGTGGGAGGCGGCATCGGTGTTGCACCGACCTATCCCATTGCCCGTGCCATGAAGGAGGCGGGCAACAAGGTCATTGCCATCATGGGAGCGAAAACCAAGGACATCCTCATCATGGAGGAGGAAATGAAGGCCGTGACGGATGAGGTCGTGGTGACCACGGATGATGGCTCCTACGGCATCAAGGGCTTTGTCACCAATGCGGTGCAGATGCTGGTGGACCGCGGAGAGAAGATCGACCAGATCACAGCCATCGGCCCGGTCATCATGATGAAGAGCGTGGCAGATGCCACCCGGAACCTCGGCATCCGCACCATCGTGAGCCTCAATCCCATCATGGTGGACGGAACCGGCATGTGCGGAGGCTGCCGTGTCCAGGTCGGTGACGAGACGAAGTTCGCCTGCGTGGATGGGCCGGAATTCGACGGGCATCTTGTGGACTTCAAGGGGCTCATGTCCCGTCAGCGCATGTATCGCGACATGGAAGCGGAAGGCAAGGAGCATATCTGCAATATCGGCTTGGGGAGGGCAAAATAATGGCAGTTTCTATGAAAAAGCATGAGATGCCGGTGCAGGACCCCAAGGTCCGTGCACATAATTTCGATGAGGTGGCTCTTGGATATGATGAGGAGACCGCAGTTGCGGAGGCGGAGCGCTGCCTCCATTGCAAGGTTCCCCAGTGCCGGAAGGGCTGCCCTGTTTCCGTCAACATCCCCGAGTTCATTGGCAAGGTCAAGGAGCGGGATTTCGACGCAGCCATCTCCATCATAAAGGAAAACAATGGCCTCCCTGCGGTTTGCGGACGCGTCTGCCCCCAGGAGAACCAGTGCGAGAAGCACTGCGTGCTCGGCAAGAAGGGCGAGTCCGTTGCCATTGGGCGCCTGGAGCGCTTTGTAGCGGATACCTACATGGCGAAGAACGAGGAAGTAAAGCCCATCGAGTATGCGGCAGATGCCCAGAAGGTGGCGGTCATCGGTGCCGGTCCCGCAGGGCTGACCTGTGCCGGCGATCTGGCAAAGAAGGGATACCGCGTCACGGTCTTTGAGGCATTGCACAAGGCGGGCGGCGTGCTTTCCTACGGCATTCCTGAGTTCCGTCTTCCGAAGGACAAGGTGGTCAAGAGGGAAATCGACAACATCGCGAAGCTCGGCGTAAAGATTGAGCTGGATTCCGTGGTGGGTCGTCTTTACACGGTGGACGAGCTCATGGAGGAAGAGGGCTTTGATGCGGTGTTCCTGGGCACAGGCGCAGGGCTCCCACGGTTCCAGGGGATTCCGGGGGAAAGCCTCAACGGCGTCTATTCCGCCAATGAGTTCCTGACCCGCTGCAACCTCATGAAGGCCTATGATTTCCCGAACTATGCCACGCCGATCCGCGTGGGCAAGAACGTCGCTGTCATCGGCGGCGGCAATGTGGCGATGGATGCTGCCCGCACGGCATTGCGCCTCGGGGCGGATCATGTCTACATCGTCTATCGTCGCAGCGAGGAGGAGCTTCCCGCCCGCAAGGAGGAAGTGGAGCATGCAAAGGAGGAAGGCATTGATTTCCGCCTTCTGAACAACCCTGTGGAGGTTCTCGGGGACGAGAACGGCTGGGTCAAGGGCATGCGCTGCATCAAGATGGAGCTGGGAGAGCCCGATGAGTCCGGCCGTCGCCGTCCTGTGCCCATCAAGGGCTCGGAATTCGATTTGGAGGTGGATACGGTCATCGTCTCCATCGGCACCGGCCCGAATCCCATCATTGCCCACACGACGCCTGGGCTTGATACCACGAAGCGCGGAAATATCGTGGCGGACGAGGAGAACTGCGCCACCTCCAAGGAAGGCGTATTTGCCGGAGGCGATATCGTCACGGGGTCGGCAACCGTTATCCTCGCCATGGGCGCAGGGCGTAAGGCTGCGGCGGCCATTGATGAATATTTGAAGGGAAAAAAGAAGTAAAATTTTATTTGGCAGGAATCCTTGGAAGATGTGTCGAATTAGATAGTATCATGAATATCGGTGCAGTTTTTTAGAAAGGATCTGAAGCCAATGTTTTTTAGAATCAGGACCAACGCGTACACCTTCGAGAAGGATCTGCCCATCGAGACCTTCGATGCCTACAAGGTCACAAAGCATGTGTACCTCCGGGACGGGGAACTGAAGGAGAAGGAATACCCCAAGAGCATCTTCGTTTCCATCAGTGTTGACAAGGCGACCTGCGCTGAGCTGGACAAGATCTTTTCCAACAAGTCCTCAGCGGATGGGGAAGGGAAATCCTACAAGGATGGCGCGAACCATGAGATCAACTGCATAAAGATTGGCACGAGAAAGTTCTATTTTGCCCGTTCCAGCTGCACGATCAACTACCTCAACAACAAGGCACATATCGTTGTCAAGGAAAAAGAGGACATCTGATTCTGCTGTCGAAGCCGCCGAGAGGCGGCTTTTTTCTTGGCTTTGCGGCTCTTAGGGAAAGGAATATGGATAAAATAAGAATAAATAAGTAGGAAATTTGCTTTCTTGGTAGTATAATAAAGGCATTGGAATTTTGGGAGAGGATATTTGTGATGGAAGACCTGCTGAAGGAAATGCATACATGGATGGCGAATTATATGAAGTCCTTCTACACGGAGGACGAGGAAGTGCAGAATGGGATTCGCCTGAAGGAACTGCATACGGGGCATGTCACCGCCCATTCCAGGGAGCTTGCGGCCCATTTGGGGCTTGACGGGCATCATAGGCAGCTGGCGGAGATTGTCGGACTGTTCCACGATGTGGGCAGGTTCCGCCAATACACCCTCTACAAGACCTTCAATGATTCCCGCTCGGAGGATCATGCGGATCTTGGCCTCAAGGTATTGGATGAACTTCCCTTCATGAAGAAGCTGTCGGCGGAGGACGAGGCGGTGGTGCGCTTTGCCATCGGGAACCATAACAAGAAGGAGATCGCGCCGACGGAGGACAAACGGAAACTTCTGATGGCGAAAATCATCCGGGATGCCGACAAGCTGGACATCTACCGTGTCCTGCGGCCCTACCTGACGGGAAAGGATGCCAAGGGCGCACCGAATTTCATCGATGCCGAGGCCACGCAGGAAGTCAATCCGGATTTTCTGGAGATTTTCGTGGCGGGCGGGCAAGCGGACTTCCATCAGATCAAGACCCATGGGGACCGCAAGCTGGTGCGCCTTTTGTGGGTCTATGACATCAATTTCGGCTGGACGCTGCAGCGCATTGT
>JAFSWY010000355.1 GCA_017444295.1 Selenomonadaceae bacterium
TGATGCCCATGACTCCCTTGAGTCCCTTGATGCCATTCAGCATGGCATCATTTTTTTTTGCCAGTTGCAGCCGCAGCCGCGTCATGCAGTTGGAAATCCTCAGGATATTGCCGGAAGGCCCGACAAGACGGTAGATTTCCTTTGCGAGTTGTTCGTTGGTCAATATGGGATGCTCCTTTGTTTTTCTACTATATATAATCGATACACGTATCTTCTACATATTCTACTACCACATTCTTTGCTTCTGCAAGATAAAATAAGGTCATCTATTTTTTCATATGTATGTATTGACAAATCTTTTTATCCGATGTAATATTTACTTGAAATACAGTAAAACATATATTAAAAATATGTTTTGCGAAGGGAGATCTTATCATGCTGAATTCTCATATTTCTAATGTGCATCTGTCCACAAGGCAGCTCTGCGTAGCGGCGGCCATGGGGGTTTTTGTCTTTCTCATGACGGTGGTTCCGCTTGTGCCGATTCCCCTGGGGTATGCCCATTTGGGGGATGCGGCGATTTTTCTGGCGGTGCTTTTTGCGGGAAGGCGCGAGGGAATCCTTGCGGGTTGCTTTGGCTCGGCCTTTGCTGACCTGGTTGGCGGCTTTCCCGTATGGATCGGGCCGACGCTTCTCATCAAATTCCTGATGGCGGACACCTTTTGGCGGATTGCCGTGAAGGGCAGAGAAAAAAGCATTTCCACCCTGCGCATGTTCGCTGCCCTTGTGCTGGCTTGCCTTGTCATGACGGCGGGGTACACGTTCTTCGGCGCATGGATTTATGACAGTCTGGCGGCAGGGCTTGCGTCCACGCCGGGACTCTTGATGAAGAGCGCGGTCAACATCCTCGTGTTCTATGCAGCCAGCGGCATATTGAAGCGGTCTGTCTTTTGAGGAAAAGGTTGGGGGCAATCGGCACCATTCCGGTGTCGATTGCTTTTTTTATGCGGAATGACAAATGTCATCTTTTCCGCAGAAAAGTCCTGACAGATTTCAGGTGGACTTTTTGGTGGATTTGGTAGAATTGTGACAGTTAGAAATTATCGTATCGTTTGAAAGGAGATTTTATCATGGAAATCGCATTTTGCCGTATCGATGATCGTCTCATTCATGGGCAGGTGGCAACGGTCTGGACGAAGATGACCGGCTGCAACCGCATCATGTGCTGCTCCGATGAGGTTGCTCAGGACACCATGCGCAAGAAGCTCTTGCTGCAGGTTGCGCCTCCCGGAATCAAAGCGTATGTCGTGCCTGTGGACAAGGCAGTCGAGGCATACAAGGATCCGAAGTACGATTCCTTCAAGACGCTGTTCCTCTTCACGAACCCCACGGATGTTCTCCGCGCCGTGAAGGGCGGCATTCCCTTCAAGTCCGTCAACCTCGGCGGCAAGTGCTTCAAGGATGGAGACACGATGATTTCCCAGGCTGTTGCCGTGAACCAGAAGGATGTCGAGTCCCTGCTGGAGCTTCACAAGATGGGCATCGAGGTCGAGATTCGCAAGCTGTGGAACGAGCCGAAGGGCGACCTCATGGAAGCTCTCAAGGCGAAGGGCCTGGCATAAATTTTTCGGTGTGCCGGCCTGATGGAATGAAAGGCGGGTCGGCGCGCTGATACCACTAAGAAAAGGAGTGTAAAACAAATGACATCCATACAATTTATTCTGTTGATTGTCGTGGCAATGGTTGCCGGTATGGCATCCGTTCTCGACGAGGCGCAGTTCCATCGTCCTCTGGTGGCATGCACCCTCGTTGGTCTTGTTCTCGGTGATGTGACAACCGGTATTATCCTTGGCGGTACTCTTGAGATGCTGGCTTTGGGCTGGATGAACGTCGGCGCGGCGATGGCGCCGGATGCGGCTCTCGCCTCCGTTGTTTCCGCAATCCTCGTCATCGTCGGCCATCAGAGCATCGGCGCAGGTATTGCCCTGGCGGTTCCTCTCGCCGCTGCTGGCCAGGTTCTCACGATTTTCGTCCGTACCATCACGGTTTTCTTCCAGCACTTGGCAGATAAGTTCGCAATGCAGGGCAGTGCCTTCGGCATTGAGATGTGCCATCTCGGCGGCCTTCTCCTTCAGGGCATCCGCGTTGCGGTTCCTGCGGCTCTCGTTGCCATCGTTGCAGGCACGGACACGGTCAATGCCATGCTGAGCTCCATTCCTGAGGTCATCACCCGTGGCTTGCAGGTATCCGGCGGTTTCATCGTGGTCGTAGGTTATGCGATGGTCATCAACATGATGAACGCAAAATCCCTCATGCCCTATTTCTTCCTGGGCTTCCTGCTGGCAGTCTTCACGGATATCAACCTCATCGGCTTCGGTGCCATCGGTCTCATCTGCGCTTATTTCCACATCAAGGGTCTGGAGCGCGAGCTCAATGTGGCAGCTTCCGGTGGTGCTACGGGCAACCCGGTGGATGACGTTGATGATTCGGATCTCATGTAAGGAGGCAGGAAAATGTCGACAAAGCAGTTAACGAAAAGCGATCTCGTTTCCATATTCATCCGTTCCAACTTCCTGTTGGGTTCCTTTAACTTCGAGCGTATGCAGGCCATCGGCTTCTGCGTCTCCCTGATCCCGGCCCTCAAGAAGCTCTACAAGGATGATCCCGAGGAGTACAAGCGCTCCTTGAAGCGTCATCTGGAATTCTTCAACACCCAGCCGTTCCTCGCAACTCCCATCATGGGCA
>JAFSWY010000356.1 GCA_017444295.1 Selenomonadaceae bacterium
GTGCACTACAGCGAGACAGTTTTTCGTATGACAAGGAAGCGAAATCGCAGTCGTAGCAGAGCTACGTCAAGATTTCGAAGACGTAGGCAGACGGAAAAATGGCCGCTGTAGTGTGCTGGCGGAGTTTTTCAACACGCCCTAAGGGCGAAACCGCTGGGCGGTGCTCTTGTGTTTATTATACAGTAGTCGATAAGTAATTGCAAGAAGATTGGAGCACTTTTCGAGGAGAAGGATATTTTGTGGTTTGCGTCGAATATCCATAAGAGGATATGGTGGATGCTGGTTTGGGGTGGATGCAATGGAAGAATACAGAGTGGACGAGAATGGCGAGATTGTCCGTGAGGGCAAGATGACCAAGGCGCTGGGCGAGGACAACAGCACGGAGGCCATTGCCCAGTACATGGTCGGGACACTTTTCGAGATACAGGACACTGTCTATGAGATCCATAGGATGCAGGATACGCTGAAATGGCTGCTCGTGAGCTATCATAAGTATCATGATCTCCTGCGGGATGTGGATTCCTACAAGCGGGCCATGGAGATCCTGGCCGATGGCAACCGGGAAAAAGCCGTCGATGCCTTGAGACGCGCCAAGAATGAGATCATTGAGGAATGGAAAGAGGAAAAGAAGCGATAGGAGAGTTTGGATGCCCGCCTTGGGAAAGCATGGCTTTTGCAGGGCGGATTTTTTCTGCCAGGGGTTGTACATTTTACCGTTCCTGTGTTATAATCTTTTTCATAAAGTAAAGCAGTAAAGAACAAAAGCCTTCTTTTGGAACAGGAGTGAGACGGGATGGCGAACCAGAAGTTGAAGGATGAGCTGGCGGATCGGCTTTGCGAGGCATTGCTTTCCCTGCAGGATTTGGAGGAATGCTACGCTTTTCTTGAGGATATCTGTACCATCAACGAGCTGAAATCCCTTTCCCAACGCTTGGAGGTTGCCCGGATGCTGGCTGAGAAGCATACCTATGAGGACATCGTGGCACGGACGGGGGCGAGCACGGCAACCATCAGCCGTGTGAAGCGATGCCTGAACTACGGCGCGGACGGCTATAAATTGGTGTTGGAACGCATGAAACAAACTTCTTGATAAAGGATGATGAGGATGGAAAAGGATAAAGTCGTACTGGAGATACCCTACGGGACGAGGGACTTCCTGCCGGATGAGGCAGCGGGAAAACGGGTGATCGAGAACCAGATGGCAGAGCTCTTCGCAAAGTGGGGCTACCATGAGGTGGTGACACCCACCATCGAGTATCTGGATACCCTTACCATGGGAAACGGGCGCTCCCTTGAGCCGCATATGTTCAAGTTTTTTGACAAGAACAACCGCACCGTGGCATTGCGCCATGAGATGACGACGCCGATTGCGAGGCTTGTGGCCAGCAGGCTCAAGGAGGCTCCCATGCCCCTGAAGCTCTCCTATATCAGCAATGTCTATCGCTATGAGCAGACACAGACAGGACGCCAGTGCGAGTTCTACCAGGCAGGAGTCGAGCTCATGGGGAGCAGCAGCGCATCGGCGGATGCAGAGGTGATTGCCCTTGCTATCCGCGGCCTGCTTTGTTCCGGCTTGAAGGACTTCAAGATCTGCCTGGGACAGGTGGAGTTCGTGAACGGTGTCATGGAGCAGTATCAGCTGCCTGACGGAAAAAGGGAGAAGATCCGGCGGAGCATCGAGGAGCGCAATCTCGTCGGTCTGGAAACTCTGGTGGACTCTTTGGACCTTCCTTTGAATGCAAAGGATATCCTCAAGAGGATTCCCCTTCTTCATGGCGATGGAAGCATGCTGAAGGAGGCCTATGGCATTGCGCTGAATGCCCAGAGCCGTCGGGCGCTGGACAATCTCTCTGAGATATTTGCCCTGCTGGAATGCTATGGCGTGGGGCAGTATGTCACCTTTGATCTCGGCATCATCCGTGATTTCAATTACTATACGGGCATGGTGTTTGAGGCCTACACGCCGGGACTTGGCTTCCCCCTTTGCGGCGGTGGGCGGTATGACCACATGCTGTCGGATTTCGGCAATGCGTGCCCTGCCACGGGATTTGCCATTGGCATTGAGCGGATCTTGCTGGCGTTGGAGCGGCAGGGAATCGGGAAGCCGGAATTCCCCAAGGATGTTTTCGTTGCATACCATGAGGGCAAGACGGCAGAGGCCGTCACAAAGGCAACGGAACTCCGCGAGGCAGGCAAGATGGTGGAACTGGCCCTTTCTGCCCAGACGGAGGCAGAGGCGAAAAGATGCCAGAAGGAAATGGGCTGCAAAGAACTGGTCTACCTTGCATGAACCGGGTGAAGCAGTTTTTCCGTGCCATGGGCGCCCGGTTGACAGAGGAGGATCTCGGCTACATCAGGGAACATCTTCCCCCGGAGGGACAGGCCTTGTTCTTTCGCATGAATCTTGCGGACCAGTATCATGCCCTGCAGGTCGCACATACGGCAGAAATTTTGGCTGACCAAAGGGCGGAGGGGCCGGACAGGGAATTCCTCATCCGCTGTGCGCTTTTGCATGATGTGGGAAGGACAAGGGAGGATATGGGTGTTTTCGGGAAGGTCTTTGCCGTTCTCATGCATTCCTTTGCGCCGGATGCGTCAAAGCGATGGGCGCGGAAGGAGCGACGGCATATCTATGAATATCCGGGGCATGTGATGCATGTCTATTATCATCATCCTGCCATTGGGGCGGAGTTGCTGGAGAAAGCAGGATTTATGGAAGAGGCTGCTGTTGTGCGCTTTCATCATCGGTCGCCTGGGCCAGGGGATTCCCCGGTCTTGCAGATCCTGCGAAAGGCAGATGAGATGAACTGAATTTTGGAGGTATATAGCGGATGGACGCCAAGGATATGGAATATTTGACGATTGCTCTGCCGAAGGGGAAACTGTTCAAGCTTTCCTCGAATCTGCTGGCAAAGATCGGCTATGAGGCAGAGGGACTTACGGAGAAGTCCCGCAAGCTGGTCATCACCAATGAGGAAAAGAAGATACGCTTTATCATCACGAAGACCGCCGATGTCCCGACCTATGTGGAATACGGGGCGGCAGACATCGGTGTCATCGGGAAGGATGTGCTCATGGAGTCGGGGAAGGATGTCTATGAGCTCCTGGATTTGGGCTTTGGGCGCTGCCATCTCATGATGGCGGTCCCGAAGGCGGAGCGTCGGGAGAAACTCACGGATTACACCCATACCCGTGTGGCGACAAAATTCCCCCATATTGCGGAGATGTTCTTCACCCGGCAGGGCATGCAGATGGAGTACATCAAGCTCAATGGCTCCATTGAGCTGGGCCCCATCGTCGGCCTTTCCGAGAGCATCGTGGATATCGTGGAGACGGGAACGACCCTCAAGGAAAACAATCTGGAGGAGATCGCCTATATCATGGATGCCACGGCAAGGCTCATCGCCAACCGGGTGAGCTTCAAGATGAAATTCGACCGCATCAGCGCCATGGTAAAGGACTTGCGGGATATTTTGGAAAGCGAGGCAGAAGCATGCGAATCATAAGGGCAAAGGATGTCGGGGAGCAGGAGGTGGAGCGGCTGCTCACCAAGGCTGCCTTTGATGAGGTGGAACTGAACCCGAAGATCAGGGAAGCCAACAAGAAGCTGTTCGGCGAGGACCTTTCTGCAGCGGAGCTTGTCCGGCGCATCGTCTCGGATGTGCGGGGCAAGGGCGACGAGGCAGTCCTTCACTATACGAAACTCATCGACAAGGTGGACTGCTGTGCAGAGGACCTCCTTGTGACGGAGGAGGAATACGAGGCGGCAGAGCGGGAAGCGGATTCGGCGGTGGTGGAATCTTTGCGGAAGGCTGCGGCGAATGTGCGGAAATACCATGAGGAGCAGAAGCCGAATTCCTGGATGACCTATCGGGAACAGGGCTCCATCCTTGGGCAGGCGGTGATACCATTGGATCGGGTGGGCATCTATGTGCCCGGGGGCACGGCGGCCTATCCTTCCTCGGTCATCATGAATGCTGTCCCTGCTTCCGTGGCGGGGGTCCGGGAGATCATCATGGCGGTTCCGCCGAAGAACGGGAAGATCAATCCCTATGTGCTCCTTGCCGCAAGGGAGGCCGGTGTCAGCAAGATATTCAAGATCGGCGGTGCCCAGGCGATTGCGGCCATGGCCTTTGGCACGGAAACCATCCCACAGGTGGACAAGATCACGGGGCCGGGCAATATCTTCGTCACCCTGGCGAAAAAGGAGGTCTATGGCCACTGCGACATCGACATGCTGGCAGGTCCCAGCGAGATCCTCATTGTTGCCGATGAGACGGCAGATCCCGTGTATACTGCGGCGGATATGCTGAGCCAGGCGGAGCATGACCCGCTGGCCAGCAGTATCGTCATCACGGATTCGGAGGAACTGGCGAAAAAGACAGCGGAAGAAGCAGAGAAACAGCTTGCACAGCTGCCGCGGCAGGAGATTGCAAGGGCGAGCATCGAGCGGAACGGGCTCATCATCCTTGCGGAGGACATCATGCAGGCCCTGCGCTTTGCCAATGTTTCTGCACCGGAGCACATGGAGCTTCTGACGAAGGAGCCCTTTCAGCTCCTTCCCCATGTGCGCCATGCGGGCGCGGTGTTCCTGGGCGCCTATTCGCCGGAGCCCCTTGGGGATTACTTTGCGGGGCCCAATCACGTCCTGCCTACCGGCGGAACGGCAAGATATTATTCCGTGCTGAATGTGGAGACCTTCATGAAGCGCACGAGCATCATTTCCTATACGCAGCCTGCCCTTTCCGCCGTCAGCGACGATATCATCCGCTTGGCGGAGTCGGAGGGGCTGCAGGCCCATGCCAATGCCATCAGGATTCGGAAGGAATGAGGGGATGAGGCTATGCTGAACTACAGGGCAGGGCTCGCAAACCGTCCGGTATACGATGTGACGGAACGTCCCTGGAAGATAAAGGTCAATGCCAACGAATGCAACATGAACCTTCCGCCCCTGGTGGAGGAGCGTGTCATGGCGCGGCTTTCCCATGTTGCCTTCAACCGCTATCCCAATGAGGAATACGATGACCTCTGCGAGCAGATTGCCAGAAATTTTTCCTTGGCGAAGGAAAATGTGCTTCTGGGCAGCGGGTCCAGTGAAATCATCGAGAAATTGTTTTACTGCTTTGGCGGCACGAAGAAAAGCAGGATCGTCTATCCCCAGCCGTCCTTTTCCATGTACGCCATCTATGCCAATGCTGTGGATGCGGAGGGCGTTCCCGTGGAGTTGGAGGAGGACTACATCCTTGATGCGGAGCGCTTTGTCAAAACCGTCAAGGATTCCGGGGCGAATCTCGCGGTTGTCTGCAATCCAAACAATCCGACGGGAACAGGGATTCCCCTGCGGGATGTGGAGTACATCGCGGAGCGTATCGACTGCGCCTTTCTCGTGGACGAGGCCTATGTGGAGTTTTACGGGCAGTCGGCGGTTGGCCTGTTGAAGAAATACCCGAATCTCATCATCGCGCGGACCTTTTCCAAGGCCTATGGACTCGCCTCGAGCCGCGTGGGGTATATGCTGGCGGGAGCGGATGTCGTTTCCATGGTCAATCGCGCCTATATGCCCTATCACATGAATGTCCTTTCCCTTGTGGTGGCGGATATCGTCTATCAGATGCGCCATGAGTTCGTGCCCCGCATCCAGATGACCATTGCCGAGCGAAAGCGCATGGCGGGGGAGTTGGAGAAGGTGGAGGGCTTTAGGGTCTATCCTTCGGAGACGAATTTCCTTCTGGCCAAGTATGACAAGGCACAGGAGCTCAATGAGTCCCTGGTCCGGCAGGGAATCGGTGTGCGCTCCTTTGGAAAGGCCCCTGGGCTCACGAACTGCCTACGGATTTCCATGGGGCTTCGGGAGGAAAACGACACATGGCTGAAGGCCATTCGACTGTTTGCGGAAGGACGTGATTGAGGTGCGAAAGGGAAGCGTCAGCCGGCGCACGGCAGAGACGGATATTTCCGTCGGTCTTGAACTGGATGGGACGGGCAAGACCGAAATCCATTCCGGCATCGGCTTTTTCGACCACATGTTGAACCTCTTTGCCGCCCATGGCCTTTTCGACCTGGAGGTGCAATGCAAGGGAGACATTGAGGTGGACGGGCACCATTCCGTGGAGGATATCGGGATTGCCCTGGGGGATGCCCTGAAGGAGGCCCTGGGAGACAAGAAGGGGATTGCCCGCTATGGCAGCTTCTATCTGCCCATGGACGAAAGCCTTGCCTTTGTCGCACTGGACATCAGTGGCAGGCCCTTTCTCGTCTATGACGGCGGGGAGATGGCACCCATGATTGGCGGCTACGATACAGAGCTCACCGAGGAATTCCTGCGGGCCTTTGCCTTCCATGCAGGAATCACCCTCCATGTGAAGGTCCTGTACGGCACGAACTCCCATCACAAGGTGGAGGCAGTCTTCAAGGCACTGGGACATGCCCTGCGCATTGCCGCGGGGAAGGATGACAGGATTCAGGGCGTGCCGTCCACGAAGGGCATTCTATGACGGGAGGAAAAGAATGATTGCAGTGATTGACTACGGCGTCGGCAACCTCTTCAGCGTGGAAAAGGCACTGATTGCTATGGGGGCTGATGTCGAGGTAACGAAGGATGCCGGGAAACTGAGGGCGGCGGAAAAAATCGTTCTCCCCGGTGTCGGGGCCTTTGGGGACTGCATGAAGAACCTTGAGGCCACAGGGCTGGTTCCCGTCCTGAAGGAAGAGCTCGACAAGGGGAAACCCCTGCTTGGCATCTGTGTGGGACTTCAGATCCTGTTTGACGGCAGCGAGGAGTCTCCGGGGGTCAGGGGACTGGGGCTTTTGCCGGGGATGGTCAGGAAGATTGAGGCACCGGGGCTCAAGGTGCCCCATATGGGATGGAATTCCCTTGATTTCAGGGAGCCGGGGCAGGAGGCGGATCTCTTCGCAGGCCTGGAAAGGAATCCCTATGTGTATTTCGTCCACAGCTATCATGCGGTTCCGGAGGATGCCGCCATCATCACGGCAACCACATCCTACGGAAGTGAGCTCACGGCAGCCGTGGCGAAAGGAAATGTGCAGGCAACCCAGTTCCATCCGGAGAAATCCGGGGATGTGGGGTTGAAGATACTCAGGAATTTCATTGAGGGAACTGACGGTTCCAAAGGTTAGGAGGAATGCTCCATGATGATATTTCCCGCGATTGATATTCGTGGAGGCAAATGCGTACGCCTGTTCAAGGGCGATTTTTCGCAGGAAACGGTCTTTTCCGACCATCCATCGGTGATGGCCAGGAAATGGCAGTCCCAAGGGGCGCAATTCCTGCACCTTGTGGACCTGGATGGCGCCCTGACGGGCAAATCCCAGAATCTTGCAGCGGTCAAGGAAATATTGGAGGCAATCCAAATCCCAGCAGAACTGGGTGGCGGCATCCGCACCATGGAAAACATCGAGGAAGTGCTTTCCCTGGGAATCCACCGCGTGATTCTCGGATCCATTGCCGTGCGGAACCCGGAGCTGGTGAAGGAAGCCTGCAAGGCGTATGGCGGCGGGCGCGTCGTGGTTGGGATTGATGCAAAGGACGGCATCGTGGCTGTGGACGGATGGGGCGTATCCGGCGATATCAAGGTGGAAGAGCTTGCCAAACAGATGGCAGAGGTCGGTGTCACGACCATCATATATACGGACATTTCCCGGGATGGCACCCTTTCCGGTGTCAATGTGGAGGCA
>JAFSWY010000357.1 GCA_017444295.1 Selenomonadaceae bacterium
ACACCGGCTGTATATCCTATCAGCATGTCAACCTCCCCCGCACGATTCACCGGATTCTCTTCCCAAGTGTCATGCTATCCATCCCATTTGACCTCAACTGATCCCCCGATCGATTTCATCAAATATGAACTCGCTCGCTGTCTTTCCGTTCCTGCCAATGTAGTCCAGATGCTCTCGGAAAAATGCCTGTCTTTCTTGTTGCATCGTGTCATTCCCCCGGAGCACCACATCCTCAATGAAGTTCTCAATCTCTGCGTGGTCTTTTCCGTCGGCGCGATAGAGACGCTGCATCAAATCATGCCCGAAGTCATTGAGCTTCTGTGTGTCCCGCGTGAGGAACAGGAGCGGCTTGCCCGTGTACTGATATTCCGCGACGAAAGAACCGCTGTCGAGGATCATGGCGTCCGATGTGGCAAAAATTTCATGGTAATAGGCTCCTGTGACGACTTTGGCGTTCGGCAGGCTGTCCCACGCATCCAGATACTCCTGGAATTCCTTTTCCGAGGAAAAAATACCGCAGGAAACCGCAGAAACCAAAAGATTTGGATGGGGCTTGACAATCCACGACGTTTCCGGGTGCTCCTTCGCGTAGGCATAGAAGAACTGCCAATTCCACTGAAAGGTCGCGAATTCGACGCCGCCCCGGATGCTCCAATGGGGCGCCCAGATGATTTTTTTCGCATCCGGCTGCGCCATCTTCCACGCAAAGCGCATCTCATCCCCGTGCGCCGCAAGCCCATCCATCTTGGGGTGCCCGCTGGCATACCCGTGCCGGAACCTGCCCTTGCTCTGGGCGCTGAAATATGCCAGCGTATCCTCGCTCTCCACGAACTGTTTCCAGGAAAGCTCCGCCAGTTCGGACTTCCATGTGCCGTCGTAGGTCGTGATGGAAAGGGCATAGGGGATATGGATGAGCAGGGTCTTCGGCGTCATCCGCATGAAATCCGCCTGCTTCGGCAACACCTGATGATATGGCGTCAGACAGAAGAGCACATCCGCTTCCACGGGGGTTTCCCGCTCCTGCGTGACGGGGACAACGGAGCATCCCCGAAGCTGGAGCTGCTCCACGCTGTGCCGGAAATCTTCCTGTATCTTCTTGGAAGCCCCGGCATCCTTCCTCAGGCAAAGATAAATCGTCGGCTCATACCGTTCGGACCGGTCGAACAAATGGTACAGCTCATCCCCGCACCACATGGAGGCATCGTAAAGGATGAAGCCCACCTTGATGCGTTCTTTCTGTGCGATCAGTGTCTCGCTGCGACGGAGCAGCCCCTCCAAAAATTCCTCACAGCGCTCCTGCTTCATGCGCCGCGACAGGCTGTAGATGGTTTGGTAGGTCAGGGAAAGACATTCCTCTTCCGACAGGGACACGAAGGGGTTCTCCCAGATCCTTTCCGCATCCTCCCGTGCCCGCTCCGTCCCCTCCCCGCCGTCGCGGCGGAACTGCAGGGCTTCCTTCCACCTTGGGGGCAGGGCGAGATCCGCGACCTCTTCCTGCAGGGGGAAGCCGTCCATTTCCTGCGTGAGCCACGCGGTGAGGTCAAGGACACGCGGAAAGTCTGTCCGCGCTTCTTCCAAGAGCGGCGCAAGG
>JAFSWY010000358.1 GCA_017444295.1 Selenomonadaceae bacterium
ATGCGGGAATCTCCCGCCATTACCATCATCCGGGAATTGGTGAAACGCGGTGCCGTCATTACGGCTTACGATCCAAAGGCCGTAGAAGAGGCGAAGGCCTGCTATCTGCGGGATGTGCCGGAGGTCTCTTATGTGGACAGCAAGTATGAGGCTCTCAAGGACGCGGATGCCCTTGTCCTGGTGACGGAGTGGAAAGAGTTCCGCCAGCCGGATTTCGAGGAGATCGCGAAGCTTTTGAAGCAGCCTTTGATCTTCGACGGGCGGAACCAGTACGACAAGAAGCGGCTGGCGAAATACGGGATCGAATATCATCAGATCGGGGTGGCATGAATTGACAGAAATGGAACCGTTGAATTTCAACCTGATGGCGTCAATGATGTGCGCCAACTACGGGAATCTGGAAAAGGAAGTAAAGGATTTGGAGGAAGGCGGCATCGACTCCTTCCACATCGACATCATGGACGGACGGTATGTGCCGAACTATGCCATGTCCCTCAATGACATGCGCTATATCCGTTCCGCAACGACGAAGCCTTTGGATGTGCACCTCATGGTGGAGCATCCTAGCAATACCATTGAGATTTTCATCAACAACCTGCGAAGGGGAGATACGATCTACATTCATCCTGAGGCGGAGTATCATCCCTCTACCACCCTGCAGAAGATCATCAATGCGGGGCTGGTGCCGGGAATCGCCATCAACCCCGGTACCAGCGTGGAAACGGTGCACGAGATGTTGCGTATTGTGAAAAAAGTCCTCGTTATGGCGGTGAATCCCGGCAATGCAGGACAAATGTTTTTGCCGTATGTCGGCAAGAAACTGAAAATGCTGTTGGAAATACGAGAGGAAATGAAGTTTGATGTGTATTGGGACGGAGCGTGCAGCGCAGAGAAAATACGCACCTTTGCTCCATTGGGGGTCAAAGGGTTTGTGCTTGGGACGACGCTTTTGTTCGGAAAGGACAAGCCCTACGGGGAGACATTGCAGGCCATACGGGAGATGAGATTTTGAACATTGCATTGATTCTGGCCGGCGGCATGGGCAGCCGCATGGGGCAGGACATTCCCAAGCAGTTTATCCATGTGGACAATCGCCCGGTGATTATCTACACGCTTTTAGCTGTGCAGCGCCATCCGGAGATCGACCGCATCCAGGCAGTTTGCATTGACGGATGGGAGAAAATCCTCCAAGGTTATGCCAGGCAGTATAATATCACGAAGCTGACGGGGATTGTATCCGGCGGAGAGACACGATTCGATTCTACACGATTGGGGATGGAGTCCTTGGGGGATGTGGCGGATGAGGATGTCATCATCGTCCATGACAGCGTTCGTCCTTTGGTGACGGCGGAGTCCCTGTCGGATACCATCGCGGTGTGCCGCTCCTACGGAAATTCCATGACGATTCTGGACTGCGCGGATACGATGTATGCGCGGACGGACAGGCAATACACGTCAAAGGAAGTGGAGCGCAGCGGTCTGGTGCGGGGACAGACGCCGGAGGCGGTGTCTGGTCGGCGGATGCGGGAGATGTACGCGGCATCGGATGCCCGGAACATACGGATGGATTCGATTTCTGCCATGCAGAATGCTCTGGGGTGGAACATCCACTTTGCCAAAGGTTCCGAGCGCAATATCAAGCTGACCAGCACGGAGGATATCGAGCTTTTCAAGGCGCTCCTGGCAGTGGAGAAGGATGCGTGGCTGAAATGAAGGCTATGTGTGAAACATCTTCATGATTTGATTCTTTCCGGAATCGGAATGTCGTTTTCCTGTAGAATTGACCGGCATTGCAAATTCAATTCGGGTGCAGATTCCAACGCTGTGTTCCAGATTTGTTCGATATTCATCCCGAAATAGTCATGGGCAAAGTAATCTCTCATACCGGAGATTTTTTTCCAAGGAATTTCAGGGTGAGTTTCCTTGAATCTTGCAGATAAATGCTTGACGAGTTCACCAATTTGCATAAGAGGCATGGAGACTGCATTCCGATAAATAATGCTGTTGTCGAATCGTTCCTTGTCTTTTCCAAATTGTCGGATGGTTTCCTCTATGACGCGGCAATGATAAGCGATATGAAGAAGGACTTGCAGATCGCGTTCATCGGGTTTCATAGATCAGCACCTCATCTTTCAAGACGTTTTTTCGAAAGATAAAAGACCAGTCATCCGTCGGCAATGATGTAAGCAAGTCCACTCTTTTTTGCAGTGCGGCCTCCATGTGCCCCAGCAGTTCCCCTACTTGAAGCAATGTGCGCAGTTTGGGGCTGTGGTTTTCTATGCGGATATCCACGTCGCTGTCTTCTGTTGCATCTCCACGGGCATATGATCCGAACAGGAAGGCGCGGTCGATTTCATATTCGCGGCAGAGCGGAGCGATCCTCTCCTTGATTTCATCAATGGTAAGCATGGCGGTCACCTCGATTTCTACGAATGTTCAAATCATATTATATCATAAGTGCAGATAAAAATTATCAAAATTTTGATTGCTTGAAACATCAATTTTCAAGGAGTGCTTCCCTCATGAAACGTGTCTTGATTTGTGATGGGACTCAGGGAGGAAATGCTATGAGGATCGCAGCAGTTGGAACAGTGGACGTGGACAAGGGGAAGATCTCCATGCTCCGGGCGGGGGAGATTCCTATCTGCGAGTCAGGGTTGGAGGAGATGGATTCCATTTTCGCTATGCAAAACAAGGCGTTTTTGGCGGTGGAAAGGGACGTGTGGCTGAAATGAAGGCATTGAACCTGCACGGGATTGGGGATTTGCGGTATGAGGATGTGCCGATGCCGCGGAGAAGTGACGACGAAGTGCTGATGAAAATCCGCGCCGTGGGCATTTGTGGCAGTGACATTCCGCGGGTGTTCAAGAAGGGAACCTATCATTTTCCGACGGTCATCGGGCATGAGTTTGCCGGGGAGATCGTGGAGGCGGAGGATGCAAGTCTGATTGGCCGGGGCGCATCGGTGTTTCCGCTGTTGCCCTGCGGCAAATGCGAGGCATGCCGGACGGAGCATTATGCGCAGTGTTCCTGCTACGACTATTACGGCTCCCGCAGGGATGGCGCCATGGCGGAGTATCTGGCGGTGAAGCGGGAAAATCTTTGTATGATGCCGGAGGGCGTGAGCTATGAGGAAGCTGCCATGTGCGAGCCGACGGCGGTGGCCATTCACGCGTTTCGCAAAAGCGGCGCAGGGATAGGCGACACGATCCTCATCTATGGGATCGGTACCATCGGGCTGATCCTGGCCCAGTGGGCGAGAACTGCGGGGGTAAGGAATATCGTGTTGGTGGGGCGCACGGATGACAAAGTGGAGTTCGCAAAAAAGCTGGGCTTTCCCCTTGCCATGAATGGGAAGGAGGAAAGTCCGGAAAAGTTGGTGCAGAGAGTCACTGATGGCCGTGGTGCCGATGCCTGCATCGAAGGCACGGGGGAATCGGAGCCGTGGGAGGCGTGCATCCGATGCGCGAGGAACTACGGCACGGTGGTGAGTATGGGAAATCCCGTGGGAGAGATGGGACTGTCCAAGGATGGGTATTGGAAGATCCTGCGAAAAGAACTGCGCATCGTCGGGACATGGAACAGCAGCTTCGGCAGAAAGGAAAATGACTGGCTGGAGGCTGTTCGCGCCATGCGGGATCAGCGGCTGGACTTGCAGAGCCTCATCACCCACAGATTTTTTCTGGCGGAGTACAAGGAGGCATTTTCTCTTATGCATGGGCGAAGGGAGATGTACTGCAAAGTCATGTTTGTGATGTAACATGAAGGCGGCAGACCATGAAATGTTTTCAGACGGAAGCGATATCCTCTTGGGAAAGGGGATGCAGGCCCTTTCCTTGGAGGGCGGCTTCCGCTTTTTTTGTGTCTGCGACGCGGAAGATCATATAGGCGCCCTGCTTGCCTGCAAAGGCGTACATGTATTCAATGTTTATCTTTGCGTCGGAGAAGGACTGCAGCAGATTGTCAA
>JAFSWY010000043.1 GCA_017444295.1 Selenomonadaceae bacterium
CCATTGATATCAATGCTGTTCATGATTTCCTCCAGTTTGGTGTAATATTGCAGATCCTGCCTCATCCAAACCACCATCCTTCTTTTGATTGTCAAAGCCTTTTTTAGTATATCATATGGAAAAAACCGAGGCTAGAGCTTGTTGCAATCCAGTCTCCCATTGGGAAACGCCAATAAGTATATTTTGCCGTTGGCAAAATTTGAACAATGCGTTATGACAGGACAAGCCTGTCGAAACGTCAATAAGTATATTTTGCCGTTGGCAAAATTTGAACAATGCGTTATAATAGGAAGGCTTGGAAAGAGCGCGCCAACGGCGAGAACAAGGAGAATGTGTGTCCCTGCAGCAATCCTGGACTCATGGGACAGGTAGAAGGCATGTGGTTTTATGGTCAATGTATACGGACAAGTTGAGAAATTCTATAACGAATATATGGATGCAGAACATGTCCTGCCCATGGATATCGTGGAGCGGTACCTGCGCAAGAACGCATGGCATGGCTCTGGGGATGACGACCTGAAGAGATTGTGGGATATCCTGCGGATTGCCCTGCTCTATGTGATGGAGACGAAGCTGTATGCCCTGGAGGCACTGATTCCCGGCGATTATCAGGAAATCGCCTATCGGATTGCGGAAGAGCGGGGAACCGATACCCTCGACGAGCAATCTGTCACCGGCATCCTGGATGTTTTTGAAGATTTTTACAAGTATCTGCAGCGCATCAAGTATGCAGAGCTGCAGGAGCAGCTGCAGGAGGCAAAGGACTCCTTTTACGAGGACGGCCATTTCCTCCTTCCCGAAAGGCATCCGGCAGGAGAGTTCTACAGTGTCCTGGAGCATCTGGAAGAGATCACGCCGGAGGACATGGACAAGCTCAATGATATCCTCGACAAGCTCTTGCAGTCCATCGGCGAGTATTTCCACCAGACCGGCTTCCTCATGGACCTTACCCGGGCCGTGGCTCTTTTCGGCGGGCCGAATTATGAACACCCCGACGAACAGGACAAGGAGGCGCAGGACTCCTTCTGGTTCAGCTTTTGGGACTACTTTCTCTTTGACTATCATCTATTGCAGACCGACGACACGCCATTGCAGTATTTCTATGCCCATGAGAAGGGAAAGCTGGATCCCACGGAGAAAGCCATCGTGAGGGATCTGCTGAAGGCACGGTTCACGGTCTTCTACATTGAGGACATGGATGGGGAATACATCACCTGCCGGGACATGTTCACCGACGAGGTCATTGAGCTTCCCGCACCGGACTCCTTCATTCCGGATTACAAGCGCGTAATCCTTTACGGGCATATCCATGCCCGCGGCGTCATGCTACTCAACTACATCACGACGGTCCCTGCCAGCGGCCGCCTGAGGAACCGCATAAAGGACGAGATTCTCAGGCAGCTCGAGCTTTTCCGGTACCAAAGGCCGGATGCCACACGGGAGATGTTCTTTGCCCGGCAGGCGGCGGCTGTCCGCCATACCATCCATATCCTCACCGATTTTGCCCAGCTCAAGGTCGTCCCCATGAAGGACTATCCCGCCCCCATCGTACAGACAGAGGGGCTCCATGAAAAATATGCCGCATCGGAGAAGCGGCTGGGGGATGCGGCGAGGAAACTTGGATTCAGTGTCCATGCCGTCCAGATGCTCATTAAATTCTATGCGGATTTCCTGACACGCTCCACCCTTTCCGATACCCTGAAGCGGCGGGCCTCCGTCCTCACGGCGGTCATACTGATGTTCTGCAGGATCAACGGCATGGATCTCCTGAGCGTCAAGGGCAGCCTTGAGATTTTGGGATCGAACCAGGAGGACGTGTTCCAAATGGCCCCGAACGTCCAGGAGGCGACAGGATGCATCCCCTTCGACCCGCGCTACATGACAGAAGAAGGATTCGTCCAATCCCTTTTCGTGCAAACATAATGAAACGGCAGTGCCTTTGAGATGCAAGGCACTGCCGTTTTTCATTATTTGACCTTTTCCAATACGAGATCGAGTGCATTGAGCACATCGTTTATGTTCTGCTCCGTGATGACAAGGGGCGGCTGGAATGCCATGACATTGCGGGCAACACCGTTCTTTCCGATGATGAAGCCATCGTCCTTCATAGTCTCCAGCACCTTGTCCAGCAGATCCGGGTTCGGGATCTTGTCCTCCGGATGGATGAACTCTGCGCCCACCATGAGCCCCAGTCCGCGCACATCGCCGATGACGGGGTGTTTCTTCTGCAGTTCCAACAATCCGTTTCTGAGCTGCTGCCCACGCTTCTGCGCATTCCCCATGAGGTCGTGCTTCTCAATGTAGTCGAGGACAGCGAGGCCCGCCGTGCTGGAAACGGGGTTGCCGCCAAGGGTGGAGGCGCCGGGCTTCGTATAGGTGTCGGCAATCTCCGCCGTGGAGATGAATGCACTGATAGGCGCACCATTGCCCAGAGCCTTGGCAACGCTCATGATGTCTGGCACCACATCGAAGTTCTCGATGGCAAACATCCTGCCGGAACGGGCAAAGCCGGTCTGCACCTCATCAATGATGAGAAGGGCATGGTATTTCTCAAGGATTTCCTTCACGCGCTTGAAGTATCCCTTGGGAGGCGTCACGATGCCGGCATTTCCCTGGATGGGCTCGGCAATGAGCGCCGCCGGATGGCCGGAGGTCGCCGTCCTGATGAGGTCCTCCACCATATCGGCGCAGGCAAGGCCGCATTCGGGATGCTTCTTTCCCAAGGGGCAGCGGTAGCAATAGGGATTGGGTGCAAAGCTGATGCCGCCCACGGGATTCGGGTCCGTCCTCCACATCTGGATGCCCGTGAGGCTCATGCCGAGTTTCGTGCGCCCGTGGAGACCGTTCCTGAGGGCGATGAACTCGCTGCTTCCCGTGTAGATGGAGGCAAGCAGCGCAGCTCCTTCATTTGCCTCGGAACCGGTGGAGCAGAAGAAGGTCTTCCGGAGGTCTCCGGGGGTAACCTCTGCCAGGCGCTCGGCAAGGTTCACAAAGTTTTCCGTAAGGTAAATATTGCATACATGCTGCAGGTTCGTCACCTGCTCGCAGACCTTCTTGGTAATCTCGGGGTTGCAGTGCCCACAGTTCATGACGGAAACCCCGGCAAAGCAGTCCAGGTACTTCCTGCCCTCGCTGTCGTAAAGATACTGCATCTCTCCTCGCACCATCTGTCTCGGCTCCTTGTAGAAATGGGCAAGGCAGGGCATGATGTATTTCTTCTTTTTTTCCAGAATGGCTTCCGGGCCGATGTATTCAGGCATGGATTCTCTCTCCTTAAATGGAATTTTTGCTCTGGCGGAAACGGTAGGTGCCTATCCCAAACTGGCGGGGGCTTTTGGCCTGTACGGCACCCAAAAGCTTATCATCGCACTCCGCCCTGCCGCCGGAAAGGCGGTCCAGACGCTCGCGGTAGAGCCGGGTGACAAGGCCGGTAAGCTCCGGCGAATAGTCCTGCGCCTCGACGCGATAAGAGGCAATGCCGCAGAATTTATCGAGGTAGGGATAGAAGCAGAGATCCTTGGCAAAGTAGATATGGTTGCGCCCGTACTGGTCGATCCGAATGGGATGGACCTCATTGACGCCATCCAGAAGGGCATAGTGCCTGTCAAGGATTTCCGGATTGTCCAGCTCATTGAAGTGAGGCAGGGACATGGCGGGGATGTTGTGGTCGCAAAGCATGGACTCATAAGAGCCGTGCACGACGACCTCAATAGGCAGTTCGGAATTCTCCACAATTTCCCGCAGCTGCCCAAAGGAAAGCTCCAGGGATGCGGTTCCCATGGAAAGGCCGTTCTCCTTCAGGAATTTCGCAGCATAATGGTTGAAGAGGTTGAAGGAACTATCCGCCTGCAGGGGAAGCTCCGTAAGCTTTTTCGCGAGATGCAGGGAGCCGAGATTGCTGACCATCAGCCCATCGGGAGATATCTCCCCCAGGGCAGTGAAAAGCTGTTCCAGCTCGCCACACTCCCTGCGCATGGTGGTACGGGGCGTATTGATGATGACCTTGGCACCCCGTTCCTTCGCAAAGGCGATGATATCCCTGTAGTCTGCCAGTTTCCAGGGACGCAGGGGACGGAACACCTCGCCGCCCACATAGATGCGGTTTGCGCCATTTTCGATGGCGGCCCTGGCGGATGCCGGGGAATTGACCCGAAGGGAAAGGACAGCCTGCTTGGGAAATTCCTTCCGGATGGAAGGCTCCTGCTTCAAAATCTCATCCTGGAAGCCCGCCTCCTTCACCGCATCGCTGAAGAAACGCGGCTCCCTTTTTCCGGTGAAGCCGATGTCCTCCTTGGTGGGCTGGCCGAAGGCAAAGGTCGTGGTGAAATCCCTTGCCCGATTATCGTAAAGGGACTTCCATTCCTCCTCGTTCGTCTTATAGCCGGCAGGGTCCTCGATATAGGCATCGATGGCATGGCGGTAGGTGGTCACAATGCGGCGGATGAACTCCGCAGGACGCATGCGGCCCTCGATCTTGAAGGAGAATACCCCTGCCTGGATGAGCTGCGGGATGCTGCGGTACATGCACATGTCCTTGAGCGCCAGTTTATAGGGGCCGGGCCCATCTGCATCAAGGACTTCCTTCGTATCCTCGTCAATGAGCTTGAAGGCCCAGCGGCAGGGCTTGAGGCAACGCCCGCGATTGCTGCTTTGCCCGAAGACCACGCCGGAATGGATGCACTGCCCGCTCTCAGAAAAGCACATGTCACCGTGCATGAAGTATTCCACCTCAATGCCCGTGCGCTCGCGGAACAGGCTGAGCTCGGAAAGGGTCATTTCCCTCCCGACGACGATACGGGTGATGCCGTATTCCTTGAGCTTCTCGATGGCATGCTCATTGTGGATGTTCATCATGACGGAGCTGTGGATGGGAATGGATACCCCCATCTCACGGACGAGCTCCAGCACGGCGAAATCCTGCACCAGCAAGGCGTCCGGCTGGATGGTGTCAAGATAGGAAAGATATTCCTTCAAGGCAGGCAGCTCTTCCTCGCTGATGAGATTGTTGAGGGTGACATAGAGGCGGACATCATGGGCGTGGGCGTATTCGACGGCCTTGGCCAGCATGGCATTGTCAAAGTTGAAATCCCCCTCGTGCATGCGCATGTTGAAATGCTTCCCGCCGAGATAGACGGCATCGGCCCCCGCCTCGATACCGGCCACCAGGGCATCCCAGGTGCCGGCGGGAGACAGGAGTTCTACGGACTTTCGGTTCAATATCATGGCTGTGACTTCTCCTTCAATAATTTTCTTTCTATAAAAGTATATCACTTATTGGCGGATTCGTGAACCCTCACCCGCCAACGCAAAATCGGATAGGACATCCGTCCCCTGGCCCAAAACCTGCCCCCCGCCGCTGGCACGGACAGAGCTGCACGGTCTACCTCAAGGAGGATCGCGGAACACTGGCCTTCGAAGGAGAATTCAGCTTCGACACGTCACATCTTGCCCAGGAAGAGCAGCAGCTCCTGCTGCTCCTGGCCCAGTTCTCCGCCTTCTCCGGCATCGGCCGCCTCACAGGGCACGGACTGGGGCAGACGAGGGCAAGATATCTTGGATAGCCTCCAAACAGTCATTGAGCATCGCCTCTACCAGTTTCGCATCCATGCTTGGCACCTCTAGCTGCTCATCATTTGCATGATTGATGCGGTTTCTCTCATTGCGGAGCCTTTCAAATGATCTGAGCAGATGGATGACCTGCTCCCATTTTTCCGGATATTTCGTCCTGACGACACCACGGGCAAATGCCTCCCGAAAGAACAGGTACAGGTTCTGCTACTAAAAACATAGACAAAAGTGTATATGTCTTAGAAAAAATCCTTGTTCATCGTGCTCGCCCTCGCCGTCCCGAAAGACAAGCTACTAGCGTTTTTATAGCACTCCGAAGGCGTAAATTCCCGACTAGCCATCGGTACATATATCGGTGCTTTTATTGTTAAGCTATCCGATATTCTTTAGCATCCCGCAAATTCAGTGAAGCATTGTAACCGACAAGCCCATATTGTATATTCTCCATCCAGGAGAAAATCCCTTTCTGTTCTCTTTCCATCCCGACTCAGCCCGGCAGGATTTTTCTCATCAGCATCGAAAAGAAGTAATGAGTTTACTACAAAAAACGGAGGCGTGCGGTATGAAATCCTTGTTCAACGAAATCAACAATCCCTTGTTCCACGAACTGTGCCGCCTGGTCAACGAAATCCACTCCGGGCACAAACTCACCCGAAAAGAACTCCGCCAGCGAATCACCAACATCTCCGTCTTCCATTACAACGAAGCCCCTGAGACCGACCGTGAAGATGCCCTCATCGACAAGCTCTTTCATTTTGCCACCCCCTCTTCTCCTGCCGAGATTTGCCTTGATGCGCCTCTACCTGCTCTCGTAACCCGAGTCGAACTGTCCTGGCTGAAAAACATGCTTCTGGACGAATCCTTCGCCTTCCTGCTGCCTGCAAATATACGCGAAAAGCTCCTGAACCGTCTGCAGGATATCTCTCCCCTTCATTCCCCCGATCTTTTGGAAAAAAATTCCAAGCCATCGCATTCGCCATGCCTTTCCATTCTCCTGGATGCCCTCTACCAAAAGAAAATGATTCATTGCCCCCTGGGCCTCATCGCCCCCTGCCGTCTGGAATACGACCTTGCCACTAAAGATTACGCCTTGATTGCCTGGAATCCCGCAACTCGGGAAGTCATAAAGTCCAGCCTCGATGACCTGCACCTCATCGAGGCTTCCGAGCAGGACCTCCCTTCCAATACTTTCGAGGAACTGTCCTCCTACCTCCAGTCGCACCAAAAAGAGGTCACCCTTCAGCTCACCCCCACACGCAATACCTTTGAACGATGTTTTTCCCTGTTCAGCACCTACGACAAGAATGCCCGGATGGAACAGGATAACACCTACCTGCTAACCATCCGGTATTATGACCTCAATCACGAAGAAATCGTCCAGAAGATCAGGAGCTTGGGCACCGCCGTCACCATCCTGGCTCCCGAGGACATGCGGCAAAGCATGCAGGACACCCTGCGCCAGATGGAAAAGCTGTATCTTTCATAGAACGGAGGACCTTCCCCTGCGGCTAAAGAAAACCGTCAACAAATTCAACCAAAGCCACGATTGCCTCCGTCGTTTTCTTCGACTGGTCTCCTACGGATGCTATCACAGGAAACGCTTTGCCGACCACGGCATACGGGAACGCACCTACGACGATGAACTGCGGCAAATGCGTTTCTTTATCCCCGAACAAAATATCCAGGTATCCCACCATGCAGGCTGCGCCTATGTCACGTTTCAGGGAAATTCCTGCAACTCTTCCCAAAACTACCTGGCCCATTCCTTCTTCCTGAAGACCCTGCTTCCAGATGCCTGTCTCCATGCCATTCTCCTGCTGCAGACCGTCACCCAGGCAGGAAAGCCCCTCTCTCTTCCGGAACTCCTGAAGAAAATCGAAGGTCCTCTCCTGGAGCATGACCCGGATCTCATAGCAGGGAATACCGACCTTTCCCAGCTTTTGCGCCGCCGTGCCAAGGAACTATCGGCTCTTGGCCTTCTGGTTCCCACGGGAAAGGGACGGAACCTGCGTTACGGCCCTCCCCCGAAACCTTTGTCCGGGCTGACCATGGAAGAAGTCTCCCGTCTCCTGTTTGCCCTCGAATTTTACCGAAATGTTGCCCTGATCTCCATGCCGGGTTACCTGCTCGCTGCCAATCTCAAGGAAACCTATCCCGAAATCCCCCATCAGCCTGCGCCTTTCCAATTCAAAAACAACTCTTTCGTCCGCATCCTCGATGATGATATGCTCCTTACCATCGTGCAGGCTATCCGCGATGGCAAACTGCTGCAAGTGGAGCGCGAAGGGCACCCTCCCATGACAGTGACTCCCATCACCATCCATACAGATTACCACTACAACCGGCAATACCTCGTCGCACGAAAAAATCTGTCGCCCACCCGCACAGAGCCGATGTCCCTGCGGATTGACAAAATAACGAAGGCCGTTCCTCTGGACGGGCTTCCTGCCCCGGACATCCCTGCCCCAACGAGGCAAATGGAAGCGTCTCTTTGCATTTCAAAAATCCTGTGAACTGCGATTTGGACAAAAATACCCTTGCACGAAAGTCCATAACGCCTTAAAATATGAAGTAACAGGAGGACGATTGCCATGACGGATGAAAGACGCATCAACCGGCTCAATGATGCTTTGTCAAAGTATGTATTTGCACGCCCGGAGCGAAAGCAGGTAGCTCTATCCCTCATCAATGCCTTCTTTGCCTTCGAAGGCACAGCACAGCTGGTGGATTTTGAATTCCTGGATCGGGAACTCAGCCCCGATAAGAGGAGAGCAAAGCGTTCCCATCTTGATGTTGTGGGGATCTCCGCAAACGGCACGGTAACCGAGGTGGAAATCCAGGTGGACCCGCTGCTTTCCATGGGCAAGCGATCCCTTTACTACTGGACACGTCTCTATCATCGCCTGATGCGCGGCGAGGATTACACAAAACTCCGCCGAACCGTCTGCATCAACATTTTGGCCTATGAGCTGTTTCCAGAGAAGGAAACGCCGGATTTCCACAACTGCTTTGGCGTTTTGAACAAGAAGCACCCGAAGCAAATGCTCACAGACGATCTGGAAATCCATTTCGTGGAACTGCCCAAGTGGGAAAGAAACCGCCCAAAAAAATGGACAGACATGAGCCATTTGGAGCGATGGCTGGCCTATTTTTCCAACCAAACATCACAGAAGGAACTGGAGGAGATAGCTATGAGCGACCCCATGATACAGGAAGCGCTGCAAGCCGAACGGGAATTCCTGATGGATCCCCTTCTGCTCACGGAGTACGACATCGAAGAAGACGAACGCCGTGACCGAGTGGCCCGAGAAAACTACGTATTGCAACAGGGAAGGCAGGAAGGCTGGAAGCAGGGAAGACAGGATGGCTGGCAACAGGGAAGACAGGAAGTCGCTTTGGATATGCTGCGTGGAAAGGAGCCATTGGATAAAATTGTTACCTACTCTAAGCTGACAATGGAACAGGTCAAGAAACTGGGAAAAGAGAATGGGCTTCTGTAATCAAGAAGGCCGCTGTCATAGGCTATCCTATGCACAGCGGCCTTCCTTTATTCACCTGATACAATTTTTGCTCCTCCTACCATGACTCCAAAACCAATTCCGGCAAATGTACCAACACCATGAGCTCACCTCCTCTCCTGTTTCCAAGATCACTCCCGAGCCCGGGAAAACAACGTCACGGCAGTAGCTGCACCGCCCACGAACATGCTTGCGGTCTCACAGGCCAGGGCGGACTCTACGGCTGCGCCAACAACGGGGACTAACGGGGCAAGGAAAAACATAACAATCCACTCCTCTCATTTCTCACATAGTTTATCGGACAAAGCCTCCCGGAATGAAATCAGATTTCCTGTAAACTCACCTCCCTTTTCTGAATCCCCCTTTCCTTGAAGCTGATTTTAGTATACTCCCCGAAACGCCTTTTTGCATTTTAAAAATCCTGTGAACTGCCCTTTCCACTCAAATTTCCGCCTCAAAAAATGTGGCAGGAATTTTTTCGCCTTGGCAAAAACATACCGCCACGGCCATCCCTCCGGATCACCGGGCAGGAATCCTGCCCGGTCCGGATGGGCTGTGGGGATGGCAGAAAAAGGCCTACCCTCAATACTCCCTGAATCGGACAAATCGGAAAACAGACACCCGCTTTTGGCTGCCGTCCTCTCCCTTCACCATCTCCACGATCCGCTCACTGGTGGCCGCCAGGGCAGGAATGCCATGTTCCTTCAGGAGGCTCACCATGGCATAGGTATAGCTGAAATCCCCCTGGCAAAGGACGGCGGCAGGATGCATTGCCAAGATTTCCTGCAAATACTTTTCCGCCAGTGCATGAACCTCCTCCCGTTCCAGTTGGGGGTCAATGCGGGGAAAGGGCAGTTCCTCCACCGCCCCATACGCTTCTGCTGCCTCCAGCTGCTTCTCGTCCCATCCATTGGAAGGATGATTGGTATGGTTGATGAATCGCCCCTTCATACCTTTTCCCCCTCGACGGACAAATGCCCTTTGACGGCTCGATCCAATTCTTCCAGTCCCTCCTCCATGCACCGCTGCAGATCCTCGGCACTGGAAAATTCTCCCCTGTCATGGCGGGCGTGATTGCTGTGGTTGCGCTCGTCCTTCAAGCGAACATACTTATCCATGATGCTAAGAAATACGCCTTCCTCAATAGCTGGCGCGAAGA
>JAFSWY010000359.1 GCA_017444295.1 Selenomonadaceae bacterium
TCGGCGTAGCGGCGATAGGTATTGCGGCAGCGCAGCAGCTCGGTCTCGGCCTTCAGCACATTGCTGTCCGCCTGTTTGAGACGCGCCGTAAGCTCGGGCATGTGCAGGACAAAGAGAACATCGCCCATACTGACGCGCTCGTTCTTGTTCACCTTGGCCTCGACAATCCGCCCGTTGACCAGCGCCACGGCATCCGCCATCCGTCCCGAAGACAGGTGCACCGGCGCAATTTCCAGACGAGGCTTGATGTCGCGTACCTTCACCTTTTCTCCCGCCAAGGGAAGCACCTGCTGCGCGAGACGCTGCGTGATTTGGTGCTCGTCATGGTAATTGAGGTAGGCGCCGTAGGATATCATTCCGATCACCAACAGGAATACCACAGCCAGCGCAGATATAAAATATTTCTTCATAAAAGTACATCTCCAAAGTATGTTGTCCACCATAGACCTGCAGAAAAACCATGGGTTTTCTGCACCTTTCTGAATCCTTGATTTGCGTAAATTTTGCGTTCTATATTGATACAATTCGACGTAAAACACGAATTTCCTATTTGATTTCATCATTTTTTTAGTTGCAGAAAACCCATGAGTTTTCTGCAACGTGAAGCTAGTCCGTTAGGACACTCTATTCGTGTGACCACTTGTGGAATGTGGGGCGCGAGACACCCAGACGTCGTGCGGCTTCGCACTCCGAAATTGCTCCCGATGCCCACTGCGCAAGGACATTCTCATAGCCCTTCGGTTTATCAAGGGATGTGCGTCCAAACTTCACGCCCCTCTCCTTAGCCGCCGCAATGCCTTCCATGGTTCGCCGATGGTTCATCTCCCGCTCCATCTGGGCAACATAGGAGAAAATCTGAATGACGAGGTTCAAGACCAACTTCGCCGTGAGGTCATCGCCGTACTTGTTGCGGGAATCGAGGATGGGCAGGTTCAGCACCACGATGAAGGCTTGCTTCTCGCAGGTGATGATGTCCAGTTGCCGAATCATTTCCTCGTAATCGCGTCCGAGCCGATCCAAACTCTGAACTACCACCGTATCACCTGGCTGTAAGGTCGCCATCATCGCCATGTAAGCGGGACGGTCAAAGTTCTTGCCGCTCTGCTTGTCAACGAAAATGTGATCTTCCGTGATACCGAACTCCGCCATGGCAATCCGCTGACGCTCATCGTGCTGGGCAATGGTAGATACCCGAATATAGCCGTAGGTGATGCCGATTGTTGTGCCGTCTTGCCGAGAACTACGAATGTTGTTGATGTCCATTCAGAATTCCTCCCATCAATATAGAAAACAAACTACACTCCGATTGTAAAGGAATCCTTGAAATCTCTCCCGACATGGGGTAGAATGAGAGCAGGAGACTGTGGAAAGGGAGGACACACATGGATGCCGATAATAGGACCGTGGACGGCATGCTGATGGATGATGACAACGCCTCCTACGACAAGGCCGCCAAGCGGTTTCTGGCCAGGAAAATGCTCTTGGCATGGATTTTAAAATACTTGGTCGCAGAGTTCCGTGACTGCTCCATCAAAGATATCGCCGAAAAATACATCGAAGGTGACCCAACGCTTACCGTTGGAACACTCCCCGTGGATGCCGACCTCACGAATGCGGCACGTAAAGCTACCAAGAAGAAACCTGGAAACATCAAGGGAGCACGCAACGAGGACAGCAGCACGACAGAGGGAACAGCAATCTTCGACATCATGTTCCGCGCCATCGTGCCGATGACAGGCGAGACCATTGCCCTTATCATCAACATCGAGCCGCAACGCACCGTGCATACGGGCTATTCCCTCGTGCGCCGAGGCATCTACTACGCTTGCCGGATGATTTCCTCGCAAAAGGAAGTGGAGTTCACCGGTGACGATTACAACAACATCAAAAAGGTCTATACCATCTGGCTGGTGATGGATGCACCGAAAGGCGGCTCAAATTCCATCCGCCGATATGAAATCAAGGAGAAGATTCTTCACGGGCATGGCCGCGAGGACGTGAAGAACTACGATCTGATGGTCGCCATCATGGTCTATTTGGGCAACAAGGCCACGAAGCACCGTCTGCTGAAGCTGCTTCACCTGATTTTCTTGGACAAGCTGAAAGCGGCTGAAAAGAAGACGATTTTGAAACGAGACTACGACTTGGTGCTGACACCGGTCATGGAAGAGGAGCTGACGAAGATGGGCAGTTTGGCATTGGGGATTGCTGAGAGGGCGGCAACTGCGGCGGCCGCAAAAGCCGAAAAGCAGGGAAAGAAGGAAGGCATGCGCATAACCATGGATGCCATTCGTATGCTCAAGGAAAATTTACCTTTAGATACAATTATCAAAAAAACAGGAATGACTTTGCAAAGCCTGACGGAACTAAAGGCAATGTTATAAGCACAATCAAAAACCAGCCTACTTCGGGGATATATTCCCATGGTAGGCTGGTTTTTGCTATTACCTATAATTTATTTCTATGGACTACTCCACGCTCCCTCATCCCTCGCTAAGCTCATAAACCTCGTAAACTCCTTCTGGAAGAACAGCCGCACCGTCCCCACCGAACCATTCCTGTGCTTGGCTACGATGACCTCGGCAATGTTCTTGTCAGGGGTGTCTTCTTCGTAATAGTCATCCCGATACAGCAGCATCACAAGGTCTGCATCCTGCTCCAAGGAGCCGGATTCCCGCAAATCGCTCATGAGGGGCTTCTTCATAGGCCGGGATTCCACACTGCGACTGAGCTGGGAGAGGGCTATCACCGGGATTTTTAGTTCCCGCGCCAGTGCCTTGAGGGAGCGGGAGATGCCGGATATTTCCTGCTGGCGGTTTCCATCACGGCATTCAGATTTCCCCTGCATGAGTTGCAGATAGTCAATGACAATCAAATCCAAGCCCTGCTCGGCCTTCAGCCGCCGTGCTTTGGTACGCAGTTCCATGACGGATATGCTGGCGGTATCATCAATATGAAGCTGTACTTGTGATAGGCGGTCTCCCGCCTTTATCATCCGATCCCAATCCCCATCCTCCAAGTTCCCCGTCTGTATACGGCCTGAGTCAATCCCCGCCTCGGCGCACAGGACTCTCTGGGTCAGTTGTTCCTCCGACATTTCCAAGGAGAAAAAAGCCACGCTTTTCTGCTGACGCAGGGCTGATATGCTCCCCCTATGAGAGACAGTAAAAAAACAAAACTGTCATCATAGGGGGAGTTTTTCATGCCACACAAACAGAAGGCAGTAGCAGAAGAGAAAACAAGAGTTGTCAGGAAATGCCTTGCGGGCAGGATGGGGCAA
>JAFSWY010000360.1 GCA_017444295.1 Selenomonadaceae bacterium
ACCATTGAATATCACAGAAAACGGTTCTATCAAAGGCGTTCCTGTACTTGTCGCAGAAATCCTTTCTCCAAGCACTCGGCATAAGGACACAGGAATAAAACTGGCAATGTATGAGAAATACGGTGTGAAAGAGTATTGGATAGCTGATCCATATGGGAAATACATCGAAGTCTACAAATCAGATGGGGGTAAATTCAAGAAGGAGGGACTGTACCAGAAATTCCATGAGGAGGACTGGAACAGCATGACAGGGGAAGAAAAGGAAGAACACCCACAAACTATCAAAATTGACTTTCTTGGCGCAGAAGTAAATGTAAATGAAATATTCGAGGCATAATGTATGATGTCGGGGTCAATTGCTTTTTTTCCAAATTTCAACTCTACATATAGTGTTTCTCTGTAGGAAAGAACACTATATATAGTGCATCATGTAGCCACTTCCAGACTTTTTGACATCAAAAACTGGCTTTTGACCCCGACATCATAATGTATGTAGCATATATGCACAATCGACTGAAAAATGGACAAGGATTGTAAAATGCAGTCCTTGTCTATTTTTTTTTCGTTCTTTGATATGTTATGCATGTCCTTTATACCTCGATTTTCGAATGGCTGGAGGAAGTCAAGCCCTATCTTAATGACATTGAACCAGGGTCTGATGATTCTAATCTTTTCTTGTCAAAGCCTTTTCCGCATGATAAAATTAACCAAGAATGAAGCTGTTTCCCGAAAGGAGCGCATCTATGAACTTCTTGAATAGAATTGAGTTGAAAATCCTTCACTCGCTTCAACATATTTTGTAGGGTATCTCCCCTATAAGATAATTATACTAAACAAAGGGAACGTCGCACCTTTGTTTTCATTTCTATTTGTGCCGCCAGCGACAGTGGAAGAATGGAGTTTTTAATGAGAATACCACAGAATTTTATAAATGCTATGCTGATACCTTCATTACTATTTACGACAATGGTCAGTGTGGCAGAGGCAAAGCTCTATACATTTGACATAGTGGCCGAACGGCCTGCAGTCTCAGCAGATCCCTCGTTGGACTGGGAGCTTGCCCAACGAGATGCCGAGCAGCAGGCAATTGAGCAGGCGGGAGTTTACCTGGTTGCAAGTTCCGAGGTCAATAAGGATATTTTGCAGGAAGATTCCTTTGAAATGTTAATCGGTACATTAGCTGAATCTGTGGTACAGGAAAAACAAGTTATTGATACCGAAGAGGGATATAAAAAGTACCGAGTAAAGGTGCATACCATAGTAGATACAGCTACTATCGAGGCTGTTGGACAGAAGTCAAAAAAAGATTTGCAGGAAATGCAGTCAAAATATGCCCGTCTATCCAAGGATTTCAGGAGTTTACAACGGCAATATGATAATCTACTGGATCAACAAGCACAACAACAGAAAGCCGAGCTAGAGCGCAAGTTCAAAGCAAATATCCTCCTGAACAATGCCAATAAAGCTTACTATTCTGGTAATATGCAGGATGCCATGAAATGTGTCGAATCAGTTATTGCAATTGACCCTCACAATGCTGACGCTTACTACTTCCGTGGCAACCTGTGGTTTTGGATTAATCGTCAAGATTATCAGAAATTAGCACTTGCCGACTATAATAAGGCTTTGGAATATAATCCCAACCATGAAGATGCATTAGGCCATAGAGCTTCAATTTACTATTCCACACGCAAGTTTGAAGCGGCAAAAAGTGGATTCGACAAGGCCTTGCAAATAAATCCTTTGAATGAAAGTAACTATGCAGAAAGAGAAGCTCTTCTCAAGGTTATGGCCGCCCCTGAATCTCCCATATGGACATACGCTTTTTATCCCATGAACACGCCGGCAGAGACAATTATCACAGAGGAAACTCAGTTTATCAACAAAGCTCCACAGGATAGTGCATATCGCTATTATCGGCGAGGTCAGGCATATGCCCAACTTGACAAAAGAGATGAGGCCAAGGCTGATTATACTGCAGCATTGAAGCTGGATTCTGAATATGTAGCTTCGTATCTGGCACGTACCCAGCTGGCTACGGTTGGCTACTGGCTACTGCTTTACGATGAAAACAACCTTAGCGACCTAGACAAAGTTGTTGAACTTGTCCCTGGTTATGCAGGTGCCTATACAGCCCGTGGCGATTATAATGTGTTTGCGGTTCAGGTTTTGGATGCCTTCGGTGAAAATAGTGCCTCTCGTTTACAGTCAGCAGAAGCAGACTACCATAAAGCCATAGAACTCACTCCGGACAATCCTGAACTATATGTAAAATATGCCATTGTCTTAAACAAACAAGGCTATAGCAATCTGGCTCTTATAGAACTGAACAAGGCCATCGCCATGAATCCCGAAGCTGCCGAAAGATATAGGGATACCTTTAATAAACAGTAGCAATAAAACTTCAACACAAGAAAAGGTGAGCATAAACATGAAATCTGGACATTTCAGGTGCCTATCATCTATCATGGGGTTGTTCTTCTATCTGTTTGTTGCTCAAACAAATACAATTTATGCAAAATCTATTGATATAGTGGAGAAAGGACAATACTGGGGCATCCAAGAGGAATCTTTGGACACCATGAAGACTATGGCAAAACATGATGCCTGGCGCATGGCAATTGGTCGAGTTGCTGTATGGGTGCAGTCATTTTCTGTGATACAGGCGAATGAGCTCGACAACGATACTATCCGTACTCTCGCTGAGGGCCTTATATATGTTCAAGAGGCCCCTCAGTATTACATGGAAAAAAAAGATAACGGCACGCTGGTCACCGCTAAAGTACATGTGGTAGTGGAAGCTGATGAAGAAATAATTAAGGAAAGTCTACAGGACAGACAAAGAATAGCAGAAGCCCGGCATAAATATAAAGAGATGGATGAAAATTATACCCGGATCCAACGTAATATCAAAGCCCTGCAGGCACAGATAAAGCAATATGGGCCAAGTGCTGTTAATCTGACTGGCCTCAAGGAAAATGAACAGGATCTGCGGCTAAATGACTTGTTGAACGAAGGTGAAAGGTATCTGCAACAAAAGAAAATGACAGAAGCAGGCAAAATTTATGACCAAGCGGTTTCACAATTTCCTAACGCATCAGATGCCTATAGTGCGCGAGCCCGTTGTAGTATTGTGAATGCCATCCTGACAAAAGACGTATTTGAACTGGAGTCAACAACCATACTTGCCGATGCCAGCAAAGCCTTGGAGCTAAATCCCAGCAACACAGAGGCATATTATGTAAAAATTACCTACTATTTACTCCAGGAAAGGCTGGATGATGCCATGGAGACTGTGCAGAAATGTCTGAATCATGACCCCAAAGATGCCTTTGCCTATATGTATAGGTCTATCATCTACAAAAAATTGAAAAATTATAACAAAGCACTGCGTGATTCAAATCTTGCTGTCCAATTAAACCCAGCCTTAGCAGCTATTGCGGAAAAGTAATTGGAATCTGAAGGAAGCCGGTGGCAAACCTCTGGCCTGACGAACAGGAACTGCATATTAGGCTATCGCTTGGGATAATGTGAGAGGATGACGGCTAATCATCGCTTCCTACTATATTAAATCATATCCTCAAATATCTCCTCCACAGGAATCTCAAAATCATCATAGAGGGAGACCTTGAGGGGGAGTTTCTGTTCCGCTTTTTCCTTTTCGGTGAGCATTTTCCATTCCACCAGATCGTAGGCGTGGTAGATCTCGTCCAGCAGGAAGGTGTTGTCCACGAGATGGTACACCTCAACGGACTTGTTCTTGATGCCATCGGGCTTGATCTTGTCCTTTCTTCTCGATACGCTGTTCCTGCTTTGACGGATGGCCGTGCAGTTCCAATGGTACCTTTATTGTAGCATTCATGCGCCAACATTGCACAGAATGGGTTTTAAATTTTATTACCAAGCATATTGCCAACCTTATTACCAATGCGTTATAATGAATGGGTTGGTAATAAAGCATAAGGAGTATTTAGATGAGAAACCTTGAGAAAATTGTCAAGAATCTATGTGCTAAAGATAATGAGCAGGAATGGTTCGAATTCAAGGAGAATTAGTTTGAACCGGTTCAACTTGGTGAATACGTGTCTGCTTTGTCAAATGCGGCAACTTATCATAATGAAAAAAATGCGTATTTTATTTGGGGTGTAAATGATAGAACGCACGAGATTGTTGGAACAGAATTTAATCAATATCGTGATTATAATAAAGAACCTTATCAGAATTATCTTGCCAGGAAGCTCTCTCCAAGTATTGGTTTTGAGTTTGAGGAATTAACAATTGAAGATAAAAGAGTTGTTGTATTAACGATACCTGCAGCAACAAATGTTCCTACCGCATTTGATGAAAGTCGATATATTCGAATCGGGTCATCGAAAGCAAACCTGAAAGATTATCCTGAACGTGAAAAAAAGCTATTTCGGTTATTGGATCAGGGAATAAATACGATTGAAAATACACCAGCACAATATCAGAATCTGACCTTTCATAAGTTGTTTGGTTACTATGGATCCAAGGGTATTGTTTTACGTGAAGAAACATTTGAGGATAATTTGGGACTTAGAACTAGTGATGGAGAATACAATTTGATGGCGCAACTCTTGTCCGATAATTCGCATATGCCGCTAAGAGTATCAATATTTACAGGACTTACAAAGGGATCAAATTTATATTCTGTACGTGAGTTCGGAAATGATTGCCTCCTTTATACGCTTGATGAAGTTTTGCGATACGGTGATGTACTCAACATTATTCAGGCAGATGAGCGCGATAGGATTGTGGAAAGGAAAGATATTCCGCTATTTGACGATAAGGCCTTTCGCGAGGCCATAATTAATGCGATATTGCATAACGCTTGGGTTGAAGGAAATGAACCAATGATTACCGTGTATTCGGATCGAATTGAGATAATTTCGAGAGGTACTCTGGCACCAAAACAGACATTAGAGGGATTTTTCCTTGGAAGATCTATTCCGGTAAACAAAAAACTATCAGAGATTTTTATTCAGATACATATTAGTGAGAAATCCGGCAGAGGTGTTCCGAAAATTGTTGAAGTATATGGACGAAATGCATTCACTTTTGAAGAAAATGATATTGTTGTTACTATTCCATTCAACAAGGTAAATCGGATTGGTAATAAAGTTGGTGATAAGATTGGTAATATTCAAAGTGCCTTAAATAAAACAAGACAAACAATCTTATCGGAAATGAGAAATAATCCGAATATTACGAAGGCAGAGCTTTCGAGAATGCTTGGAATAAGTACTACTGCCATAGATAATAATATTTCTTTTTTGAAGAAAAATGGATACATAGAAAGAAAAGGGTCAAATAAAACTGGATATTGGATGATGACTGATAAGAAAAAATAAAACATGAGCAGGAGCAGATGCAGGAAGTGGCAAGGATTTTGGCACTAGATCATATCCTCAAATATCTCCTCCACAGGAATCTCAAAATCATCATAGAGGGAGACCTTGAGGGAGAGTTTCTGTTCCGCTTTTTCCTTTTCGGTGAGCATTTTCCATTCCACCGGCTCGTAGGCGTGGTAGATCTCGTCCAGCAGGAAGGCGTTGTTCACGAGATGGTACACCTCGACGGATTTGTCCTTGGGGTTGGCCAGCCAGTATTCCTTGACTCCGAATCTCTCGTAGGTTGCCTTCTTCTCTGTGCGGTCGATTTTTGCCGTGGAGGGCGACAAGATCTCTATGACCAGGTCCGGCGCACCGTAGATGCCGTCGGGCTTGATCTTGTTTTTGTCGCAGACAATGATGACATCCGGGATGTAGTGGGTGTTCTCGTCAAAATAGACATCGACCTCGCCGAACACCTTGCATTTCTTGCCGCGAAGATAGTTGCGGATAATCCCGCCCAAATTGTTTGCGACGCGGCTGTGGTTGACGGATGGCTGGATCATGAGCCGTTCCCTGTTGTTGATGTGCTCATATCTTGGTTTTTCCAGACGTTCGTTGCATATCATTTGAGGTCGCCCCTTTCTTCTCGATACGCTGTTCCTGCTTTGGCCAACGGCCATGCAGTTCAATGGTACTTCTATTGTAGCATTCATGCGCCAACACAGCAAGGAGTGTCTTCGTGCCGGGCGCCAGTTCCGCCCGCTAGTGTCCCACCTCGTTCAGAAACATAAAAAATTGTTCGAGATGTAGTCAGATGCTAGGAGAGAATATGCCAGTGGCATATTCTCGAGGGCGGCGTAGCGGTGGCTGCGCCAACTGGTTGACATGCCAGTGGCATGTCAACGGGAGTTCTGAGCCATTGGCGAAGAATTCCCCGACCGATGACAACGCAGATGACTGCTATCGGGCAATTATTATGGATGTGAACGAGGCGGGACACCAGGGGGAGGGCACGGAGGTGGTATGCAGGATACCTCTGGAAAAAAGAAATTCGATGCCTTGACTTTTTTTTGAGGTTATTATATAATGAGTCCGGAATCAGGAGAGAGCCAGAACGAGAGGAATCAAAGTCCTTTTTTCCCTTATGGTTGTTGGGGTTGGGTGGTTTTGGAGAGCCTGTTTCAAGGAATATTCCAACTACATACAGTATACATGGTAACCACACTTAAGGAAATCATGGTTTTCTCCGATAATACTATTGAAAACACGGAACAAGAAAATGACCGTGGATTGCATGATTGCTAGTGGCTGAGGATGGCCATACCATCAATGTTATGCGATGAATAGTAGAAGGAGCGATTATCATGAAGGTACGAATTTATTCGCAGTGGATGGAAGATGTTTATATTCCTGTTCGCGTGAAGCAGTTCACCAAGGCGGCTAAACTTGTTGGAAGCTCCAGCTTTGTTGATTACGCCGCTGATCACGACATGCTGAGTGTTGTTGCGAAGGGCGGAGCATGCTCGGAGCGCGAGGCAGTCGCAGAATGGCTTGACAACCGTGTTGTTGAGACCGTGGTGAAAAGTGTGGCATAATTGTATATTGCATAAAGGCATTATGGGATGCCATGATGCCTTACTATGGAGAAGAGAGCGTAAGAGCGCTCTCTTTTTCTTATTGTTTTATGGGAGGGTGATACTATGGGATTGGCGGATACTCCCAGGGCGAACCGCTTGCATATCGGTTTGCTTGGGCGGCGCAACAGCGGCAAGTCTTCCTTGCTGAATGCCTTGACGGGACAGTCGGTTTCCACAGTTTCCGATGTGGCGGGGACGACGACGGATCCGGTGTACAAGGCCATGGAATTTCATGGCATCGGGCCTGTGGTGTTCGTGGATACGGCGGGTTTTGATGATGTGGGGGAATTGGGAGAGCTGCGCGTGGGAAAGACGCAGGATGCCGCGAAAGCCGTGGACATTGCCCTGGTATTGTTCGATGACGGGGATATGGCGGAGGAGCTTTCCTGGATGGAACGCCTGCGGCAGGCAAAGACCGCAGTGATTCCCGTCATCAGCCGGACGGATGAGCGTGCCGATAGCGGAAAGGCTTTGGCAAAGTCCGTGCAGGAGGCCACAGGGACTATGCCTGTGCTGGTGAGCGCAAAAGAGCGCATCGGGCTGGATGGCCTGCGGGGAGAGCTCATCCGGCAGCTTCCGGAGGATTACGAGAGCGCGAGCATCACGGGGGAGCTCTGCTCCGGCGGGGACCTGGTGCTTTTGGTGATGCCGCAGGATATCCAGGCCCCGAAGGGGCGGCTGATCCTGCCGCAGGTGCAGACCATACGGGAACTTCTGGACAAGAAATGCATGGTCATGAGCTGCACGACGGATATGCTGGAAGAGACCCTTGCAGCATTGGGGAGGCCACCGCATCTTATCATCACGGATTCCCAGGCATTCCGCACGGTCCATGAAAAGAAGCCAAAGGAGAGCCTTTTGACTTCCTTTTCTGTCCTGTTTGCCCATTACAAGGGGGATATCCATTACTTCATGGAGTCGGCGGAGAAACTTTTGGCATTGCCGAAGGATGCCCATATCCTGATTGCGGAGGCGTGCACCCATCGTCCGCTTACCGAGGATATCGGGCGGGTCAAGCTGCCGCGTCTTTTGAGGAGACGCTTGGGGGATGGGCTGCGGATCGAGTTCGTGAGCGGAAGGGATTTTCCTGAAGATCTTTCCGGCTATGATATGGTGATTCATTGCGGCTCCTGTATGTTCAACCGGCGCTATGTGCTGAATCGCGTGGAGCAGTGCCGCAGGCAGGGCATGCCCATGACGAATTATGGTGTGGCGATTGCCGGTCTGCTGGGCATCCTGGATGACGTGGCTTATCCAAAGAAACCTTGAAATGGTTGCCTAAATCATTGTCTTACGGTAAAATATACCTAAAAGATGTCAAAAAGATTCTGCGATGAGGGGTGGAGGTTATGAATATGGGAAGGCAGTGTTACAGGTTGGCATGCATTCTGGCAGTTATCCTCTGCCTGACGGTATGCCAGCATTCGGTGGCAGATGCTGCGGAACATTGGTACTGGCTGGGGTCGGATGCGAAATATGGGAAGTTTTTTGACCCGGTTTCCGTTGTTGTGACGAAAAAGGTCAAGACGGAACGCGGCTTCGTGGCGACGGAAATCGAGGCATGGACAAAAACGACCTATAGCTATGCAGGTGCGGCAGAGACCATTGAAAACTATAAGATCAAGGACAGTCTGCCGAATCCGGGAAAACTTGCCTACAGTCTGGCGCAGGTCCGCATCAATCCGCAGAATCGCACCGTGCAGTATGTTCGTGAAAACTTTTACGATGCGGATGGCAAGGTCATCTGGTCGAAGGCGGAGGACCGTGAGAAAGAGGTCAACTCCCAGGGATTTGATGATGAGTTCTATGCCGCCATTGTTGATGAAGTTTTCCGCCAGGGCGAGATGGCGCGGCGCATGGCGGAGGACCGCTGGATCACTCTTTGGCAGGCTGAGCAGGGAGGCGTGACCACCCATGTGACGGCGGATACGACAACCATGCGGCTTCGCGGCGACAATCTCATTCTCTGGGAATGGGAGGAACAGAAGGATGCTGCAGGAGGCGTCCTGGAGATCAAGTTCATGAAGAAATCTGTGAATCTCCCCAACGGGACGGAGCGTTTTGTGTCGGGCAAGTATTGGAGCCCGAAGACCGGCTGGCGGGTTTTGGAGGATGATATGGACGGTGTCTACCGCCCCATCGCAGAAACCTCCCCGGAGCACAAGGGGCTTGTGCGTCTGCGGGCTTTTGCCAAAGGATATTCCACTTGGGTGAATCGCTATCGAATTGATTGATGCGGGGATTCCTGCGAGTTCTTTTGTGAAATATGAAGGCAGCATCCTGTAGGCGATTGGGGATGCTGCCTGTTTTTGAAAGGTGGAGCCAATGCCGATAAAGATACCGAATAACCTGCCAGCCGCCCATGTGCTGGAGGGGGAGAACATCTTCGTCATGGATGCGGACCGGGCCTACAGCCAGGATATCCGCCCCCTGCGACTGCTCATATTGAACCTCATGCCCATCAAGTCTGTCACGGAGACGCAGCTTTTGAGGCTGCTCGGCAATACGCCGCTGCAGGTGGAGGTGGACTTCATCTACACGGAGTCCTATACGCCGTCCCACACTTCCCAGGATTATCTCACGGAGTTCTATGGAACCTTCGCCGAGGTGCGCCACAGGAAGTACGACGGTTTCATCATCACCGGCGCTCCCGTGGAGAATTACGAGTTCGAGGAGGTCGCTTACTGGGATGAGGTTGCGGAAATCATGGAGTGGAGCAAGTCCCATGTATATTCCACCTTCCATATCTGCTGGGGAGCGCAGGCCGGGCTCTACTATCACTACGGCATCCCGAAATACCATGTGCCGGAGAAGATTTTCGGCGTTTACAGGCATCATCTTTGCGTGGAGCACGAGCGCCTTCTGCGGGGGTTTGACGATGAGTTCTATGTGCCCCATTCCCGCCATACGGAGGAACATAAGGAGGACATCCTGAAGGTTCCGGAGCTTACCATACTGGCGGAGGCGGAAGGGGATGCAGGGGTGTATATCATCGCCAACCTGGAAAAGCGCCAGTTCTTCATCACAGGTCATGCGGAATATGACCCGATGACCTTGAAGCAGGAATATGACAGGGATTTCAAGGCGGGCATGAATCCAAGGATTCCCATCAATTATTATCCCCAGGATGACCCGTCGAGGCCTCCGATTGTACGCTGGCGTTCTGTGGCGCATCTGCTTTTTGCGAATTGGTTGAACTATTACGTCTATCAGGAAACCCCCTATGAGCTGGATGAGCTTTATCGGAGCAGGGATGATTGATTCAGGAGCAGGAGGAACTTTTATGAAATATTCTATCAAGAAAATCTGCGCAATGGGAATGGCGGCCGGTGCGTTGCTGCTTTCAGGGCAGTCTGCCATTGAGGCGGTTCCGGCACTCCCGAAGGATACCTTTGAATGGGTTCAGTCAACTGCCCGTGCGGGATATTATTTCAACAAGGAGCAGATGTGCTATGCGGTGGACAAGGAGGGGTATATTGACCTCAATCGATTGATCGTGCCGACCGTCAAGGCATATGACCCCGTACAGATTGAGGATGTGGTGGCGAAGCGCCGCTGGCGGATGATGAGAATGGATGGCTATGACACGCTGGCAGGGGCAGCGGATTATCTGGAGTTCAATCTTGAGGAAAAGACCGTGCGCATTACAGAGCATAACGATCTGGATGATGGCTGGAATCCCTTGAGTGTGGAGAAGAACTATGGGGCTGTGAATCTGGAATCCTATGGGGAGAAGGATGTGGACGGAAAGTTCTACCGGGCAATCCTCGAATACGCAGCTGCCCATCAGGAGGAAATCATAGCGCATACGAAGGGGGAACTTCGGGAGGCGGACAAGGAGAAGCTCGAAGAGGCGAAGAATCCTTCCAAGGATGGGGACAAGAAAGATAAAAAGTAACGCATTTCATGTGAGGCGGTGGATTGTGCTGGACAGGCTGGTTTTGCGGGCGGAAGGGGAACATCGGCTGGACAGGGAGGAACTTGTATCCCTGCTTGCCTCGCCGGAGTGCGAGGAGGTATTGGCGGAAGCTGCCGACAGGGTGCGCCATGCCTATGTGGGAGACGGCATCCATCTGCGGGGGCTCATCGAGTTTTCCAATATCTGCCGCCAGAACTGCATGTACTGCGGCCTGCGCCGGGACAACCGAAGGCTGGAGCGATATCGGTTGTCCGTGGAGGAAATTGTCGCGCTGGCGGAGAAAGCCAAAGGCTATGGTTACCAGACAGTGGTCCTGCAGTCCGGCGAGGATCCGTATTTCGATGTGGAGAGGATGGCAGAAATCCTGAGGAAGATCAAGAAACTGGATCTGGCCATCACCCTTTCCATCGGGGAGCGTTCCTATGAGGAATACAAGGCATTTCGCGAGGCAGGGGCGGATCGTTATCTGCTCCGCATAGAAACGACGGATGAAGTACTCTATGAAAAATTGGACCCTGGCATGAGCTACCGGAACCGCGTGCGCTGCCTTCAGGACTTGAAGTGTTTGGGATATGAGGTCGGGACGGGAACCCTGGTGGGCCTTCCTGGGCAAAGCCTGGAATCCATTGCAGAGGATATCCTCTTTTATCAGGAAATGGATGTGGACATGCTGGGCATCGGCCCGCTCATTCCCAATGGGGATACGCCCCTTGGAAATGAGAAGGCGGGGGATTTTCACCTCACGCGGCGCATGGTTTCCCTGCTCCGGCTGCTTCTGCCCGAGGCAAACATTCCGGCAACCACTGCGGTGGAGACCATGGTGAAGGGCGGCAGGGAAATCATCCTTGCCTCCGGGGCAAACGTGGTCATGCCCAATGTGACGGAAGGGGAGTGCCGAAGGAAATACGCCCTGTATCCCGGAAAGATCTGCGTTTCGGATACCCCTGCGGACTGCCGGGGCTGCATGGAGGGGCGCATCCGTGCCATGGGACGATATGTTGCGAAGGGCAAGGGATTTCGGGCCAGAGGGGTGAGAAGGGATTATGGACTTTGAGAATCGCTTTGCGGAGATCATTCGGCGGCATGGTGAAACAGGAGATCATGCAGAGGCGTTGGAATCCCTGGAGAAGCTGGAGCAAAGCGGCATGTCTGCAGACCTGGAGGCTCGTGTTTGCGAAGCGGAAGGGTTGCTTCATTTTCAGAGAAATGAGATCCATGATACACTGGAATGTTTTCGCAGGGCATTGTCTCTTTCGGATGGGATGGATTATGCCCGGAGACAGGCACTTTTCAGCAATTATCTCATGTATCTGCATTATATGGATGGCGTGACAGAGGAGGACATGAGGGCTGCCCATTTTTCCTATGGGCAGCTTTTTCCATATGTGACGCCTTTTTCCCATGGGCGGCGTGACAAGGAGAAATTGCGCATTGGATATCTGTCGTCGAATGTATCGGACAGCATTGTGGTCAATTTCTCGGTTCAGCTGCTTGCCCGCAGGAATCGGGAAAGGTATGAGGCATTTCTCTATGGAACGGGGAAAAAGAAGGACGAGGTCACGGAGTGGCTTTGCGGGATGGTGGATGGCTGGAGGGACTTGTCCATGCTTTCGCCCGAGGAAGCCGCAGGGCAGATTCATGGGGACGGGATCGATATCCTGTTTGACCTGACGGGACATACGGAAGGCGGAAAGACTCTGCAGATTGCCGCATACAAGCCTGCCCCGGTGCAGATTTGCGGCATTGGGTACTTTGATACCACGGGACTTCCGGCGATGGACTACTTTCTGAGCGATGTTTATTGCGATCCGGTGGAAAACGATGCATTGTTTTCCGAGCGTCTGCTTCGGCTGCCGCACAGCCATTTCTGCTATACGCCGCCGGCCAGCGTCCTGGAGTGCAGCGCGGAATATCACATACATCGGCCCATTGTGTTCGGCTGTTTCAATAATTTCCACAAGATTACCGATGGGATGCTGCGCCTGTGGCATCAGCTGCTGGAAAGGGTTCCGGATGCGCGGCTGCTGCTGAAGAATGTGAGCCCGGATGGGAGGCTTGTGGAGGCCATGCGGCAGCGTGCCCTGAAGGCGGGCTTTCGTCCCGACCAGCTCGATTTGCGTCCGGGATCGTGGAAGTATCTTGATGAGTACATGGATATGGATATCGCGCTGGATACCTATCCCTATCCAGGGGGCGGAACGACCTGCGAGGCACTCTATATGGGAGTTCCCGTCATCTCGCTTTATGGTCGGAGGCATGGGTCGCGTTTTGGGTACAGCCTTTTGAACAACATCGGCCTGGGGGAGCTTGCGGCAGCTGCGCCGGAGGACTATGTGGAAAAGGCGGCAGCACTTGCGTCGGATGAGGAACTGCTGCTGGCATTGCATGGTATCCTGCGGGGAAGGATGCAGCAGTCGCCGGTCATGGATGCCGGGGGTTATGTGCGCGGGATGGAATCTGCATATGAACGCATTTGGGCCGAATGGATGGATGGGGGTTCGCGATAGACATCCGGTTGAAACAGGAGGGATTCGGAGTCCTTGTCAATACACAACGATAACTTTTGGAAGTAAAGAAAATTTCTCTTGAAAAACCAATGGATTGTGATATGATATACAAAAGTTATTTTTTTCACGAATTTACTATGAAATCTTAGCGAATCAAGTCCACAGGACGCAGATGAGCTTTAGATTTCGTGTAAGGGTGTAGTGCGAAACACTGTTTCGCACGGAGTTTATTGGGGAGGAACCTATCATGGCAAACAGCAGGCCACATATCGTGATTGTGGGAGCAGGTTTTGGAGGCATCAAGGCGGCCAAGCTTTTCGCCAGGGAGAATGTGGAGGTCACGTTGGTGGACCGCCATAACTTTCATTTGTTCCAGCCGCTTCTTTACCAGATTTCCACGGCAATCCTGGATCCGGCGGAGATTGCCTATCCCATCCGGGCATTCTTCCGTGAGAACAAGAATGTGGATCTCTTCATGGCGAAGGCCCAGGGGGTGGACCAGGCGAGGCAGGTGCTCCTGACGAACCATGGCGAGATTCCCTATGACTATCTGATCCTGGCGGCAGGGGCCACGACGAACTACTTTGGCATGGAGTCCGTGGAGAAGTATTCCTATGGCATGAAGACCATACAGGAGGCGCTGCACATCCGCAACCATGTCCTTCACATGTTCGAGCGCGCCAACAAGCATCAGGACGACGAGGCGACACGCCGCCGCATGCTGACTTTTGTGGTGGTGGGCGGCGGCCCCACGGGCATCGAGGAAGCCGGTGCCATATGCGAGCTCATCGAGATACAGAAGAAGGAATATCACAACATCGACTTCAACGAGGTCAGCATCAAGCTCATCGAGGCGACGCCGACCGTGCTGCCGATGATGTCCCAGCGGCTTCGCGACCATACGGTGGAGGTCCTTCGGAGGAAGGGGGTTGAGGTTTCCCTTTCCACCCAGGTGGTCGGCTACGACGGCAAGACACTGAGCCTCAAGGACGGCCGGGCCATTCCCACGCAGACGGTCATCTGGGCGGCCGGTGTCAAGGCGGTGCCCTTCATCGCAAATTGCGGTGCGGAGGTGGATCGTGCGGGGCGCATCATTGTGGAGGAGAACCTTCTTGCCAAGGGCTCCGACCGGGTCTTTGTCATCGGCGACTGTGCGAGCTTCTGCCACGGAACGGAGCGCCCGCTTCCCACGGTGGCGCCCGTGGCGTACCAGGAGGCGGAGGTTGCCTACAGGAATATCCTGAAGCTCATCAAGGGCGATACGAACCTCGAATCCTTCCACTATAAGGATCTCGGCGCCATGGCGACCATTGGGCGCGGCGAGGCCGTGGTCAACAAGACCAGCATGAATCCGGAAATGACGGGGTTCCTCGCATGGTGCGCATGGATGTTCATCCATCTCTACCGCTTGGCGGGGACGCACATGAAGCTTACCATTTCCCTCAAATGGATGTGGAATCTCCTTTCGGGAACGCGGCTTGGCCGTATTGTGACGAATATTGAAGTGGAATGAATTTCTTCTGTTGGGCACTCCATCGAGGTTGATGGGGTGCCTTTCTCGTTTCTTTTTAGAAATTTGAGGAAAAAAGTTTTATTTTAGCAGGGATTTTCTATGTGGATAGCGAAGAATTAATCTAATAAGGGAAAGTGGCTTTTTAAAATCATATAGAGAGAAGCAGGTGAGCTTTGTGGAGAAAGTCAAGGTAATGATAGTAGATGATTCGAAGATCAGCCGTGCCATGATCAAGGGGCATCTGGCCAAGACGAACTTCGAGGTATGCGCCGAGGCGAAGACCGCAGCAGAAGCGGTAGCCTTGTACGGGGAGACGCATCCCAGCATCATCACGATGGACATGAATCTTCCCGATGCCGATGGCATTGAGTGCAGCAGGCGCATTCATGCCATTGATTCCGATGTGAAAATCATCATGATCAGTGCAATGAAGGATGCCAGCCTGGTGGCCACGGGACGGGAAGTGGGCATCAGTGCCTTCTTGCAGAAGCCCATCAGCACCAACGACCTGATTGATACGATGATGGTGCTTTGCCAGAGCAAGGTGGGAAAGGTTGCCGTTCTCAGGGAGTCCTATGCCAAGGCCTTCGTGCGCGCTTTGCAGCAGGGCATTTTCAGCATGATTGGGGTGCACAGCGAGGTCAGCCTGGAACTGGATGACCGCCGTTACCTCGATGTGAGCGGCATCGCCGTCATCGTGGGACTCACGGGTTTTCCTGTGGGGCGTGCCATCGTCTACATGGACGTGGATACCATGAACAAGTTCTCTTCGATTATGTTGAACATCGAGGATCCGAAGGATCTGGATGAGGATGATGCCAGCGACACGGTGGAGGAAGCTGTGAATATCATCGTGGGACGCGGTGTGTCGAACATCAATGATGTGTTCAAGGACAAGGAAATGCGCATCACTCCGCCGGGCACGATCTGCGGCACGAATATCCGCATTGCGAGCCCGAAGCTTACGACTTTCAAGATTACGGCAGACACGAGAATCGGCAAGATTTACCTGAATGTTGGATTTGCGGAAGGAGAATGATAAGATGGATGCGAAATTAGTGAATCCTTTCGTTGATGCATTTACATCTGTCATGCCGCAGATGGGGTTTCCGGAGCCAAAGCGGGCGAAACTCTATGTCAGGGAAAGGAATGCCGTCAGCCGGGGAGTTTCTGTTATTGTCGGTTTCACCAAACAGATTCGCGGCAATGTCGTTTACAATATGTCGGAAGACACGGCAAAGTATATCGCCTCGACCATGATGATGGGGATGCCCATCAATGAGTTCGATGCCATGGCTCAGAGTGCCATCTCGGAGATGTCGAACATGCTCACGGCAAATGCCGCAACGAATCTTACGGGCATGGGCCTTGAGGTGGATATCTCCACGCCGAGCCTGACCATTGGGGCAGATTTCCAGGTCAAGATCAGCGATTCCCAGTATCTCACGGTTGAGATGGATCTGGGGGGGCAGATCGTGGAATTGGACATCGCCGTTGACCAGAAGTAGGATGGAAAAGCGGACAATTCGATCGGAGTATAAAATAGAAGGTTTTGCCTCTGGCAAAACCTTCTATTTTGCGTTATACTAGGGAGTGTTTGGAAGTATGTCTGTTAGGAGGATTTGGCTTGGATATCAAGGAGACATTGGAAAAGGCCATTGAGGAAGCGGCGAGGTCTGCCATGGCGGATGGCGTGTTCCCGGAGGGGGAGCTCGCGAAGATTGCGCTGGAGGTTCCGCCGCAGAAGGAGTTTGGCGACTTTGCCACGAATTTTGCCATGCAGTCGGCGAAGGTGTTCCGCATGAACCCCCGCAAGATTGCCGAGGAGCTGGCGAAGCGCATGGAGGGGGACTGGCTGGAGCGCACGGAGGTCGCGGGCCCCGGGTTCCTCAACTTCTATTTGAAATCCAATGTGCTCTATGATTCCTTCCGGAAAATCTTCGAGGCGGGGGAGGGATACGGCCAGCTGCCCGCCAAGGACGCAGAGCGGATACAGGTGGAGTACGTGAGCGCCAATCCCACGGGGCTTCTGCATGTGGGGCATGGGCGCGGCGCAGCGGTGGGGAGCGCCCTGGTGAACCTGCTGCGGGCGGCCGGCTATCCTGTGGAGAGCGAGTATTACATCAATGATGCAGGGAACCAGATGGACAATCTTGCCATGTCCGTGAATGCCCGCTATCTTGAGCTTCTGGGGAAAACCGTGGAATTTCCGGAAAATGGGTATCATGGCGCGGACATCATCGACACGGCAAAGCGCATCATCAAGAAGGATGGGGACAAGTATCTCGGGCTGGAGGAAAAGGAGCGGCTTGCCATCTTCAAGAATCTTGCCTATCAGGAAAAGCTGGCGGCCCTGAAGGAGGACCTGGAAGCCTTCCATGTGACCTTCGACAAGTGGTTCAGCGAGCGCACCCTGCATCCCGATGCAATCCATGAGGCCGTTGATGCATTGAAGAAAAACGGCAATATCTATGAAGAGGGCGGGGCCCTCTGGCTGAAATCCACCTCCTATGGGGACGACAAGGACCGGGTGGTCATCCGGGAGAATGGTGTGCCCACCTATCTGGCGGCAGATATCGCCTACCATCGCAACAAGTTCGAGCGGGGCTTCGGCAAGCTCATCAATATCTGGGGAGCAGACCATCACGGCTATGTCTGCCGGGTGAAGGCGGCCATGTCGGCTCTGGGCTATGATGCCGCCCATTTGGAGGTCCTTCTTCTCCAGATGGTCAGCCTCTATCGCGGCGGAGAGCTCGTCAAGATGTCGAAACGCACGGGAGAGAGCGTCACATTGAACGAGCTCATGGAGGAAGTGGGCACCGATGCCGCCAGGTATTTTTTCCTCATGCGTTCCCTGGACAGCCAGCTGGATTTCGATCTGGATCTCGCGAAGAAACAGTCCAACGAGAATCCCGTCTACTATATCCAATACGCCCATGCCCGCATCTGCAGCATTCACCGGCAGGCAGAGGAAGTGGGGCTTGCCCTTGGGGAGCGTCCTCAGATGGAATTGCTCACGGACGAGACGGAGATTGCCCTCATCAAGAAGATCGAGGAATACACGGAGGAAGTGGATCGGGCAGCGGCGGAGTATGCGCCCCAGCGCATCGCAAGATATGCCTACGACCTTGCCAGTCTGTTCCACAGCTTCTACAATAAATGCCGCATCATGGGCGTGGAGCCGGCTCTTGCCGAGGCGAGGCTTGCCCTTGTTGATGTCACGGCCCATGTCATTCGCCATTCCCTTGGAATCCTCGGTGTGTCGGCACCGAATAAGATGTAGCATAGAAAGGGGTTTTTCGCTTGGATTTCGTCACCAGTTCTGAAGCAGATGTTGCATACTATATATTGAGCAGGAAAGGACAGGCGATGTACTACAAGGATCTTGTCCTGGAGGTCATCGAGAAGAAGCGCAAGCCTGTCCAGTCGCTTTCCGCAGCAATCTCTGAGGTATACACGCATATCAATATGGACAGCAGGTTCCATTATGAGGGTGAGGGGCAATGGGGCCTCATCGAGTGGACTCCTCCGGAGGTCAAGCGCACCCATGCCTCTTCCCGTTCCTCGGCTGCCGGCAGCAAGGGTTCTTCCAAGGCCAGCCGCCGCAAGGAGAAATTGTTCGAGAGCATTCAGGAATAGCAGGAGGAAATATAGATGGCAAAGTATATTTTCGTTACCGGCGGTGTGGTGTCTTCTCTGGGAAAAGGTATTACGGCGGCATCCCTTGGCCGCTTGCTCAGGAATCGGGGCATCAAGGTGACCATCCAGAAGTTCGATCCCTATATCAACATCGATCCCGGCACCATGAGTCCCTATCAGCATGGCGAGGTCTTCGTCACGGAGGACGGGGCGGAGACGGATCTGGATCTGGGGCACTATGAGCGCTTCATCGACATCAATCTCACGAAGAACTCCAATATCACGACGGGCAAGGTATACTGGTCAGTGCTTTCCAAGGAGCGCAAGGGAGACTATCTCGGCAGTACGGTGCAGGTCATCCCGCACATCACCAATGAGATCAAGCAGCGTGTCTATGATGTGGCTGCGGCCGACGGCGCAGATGTGGTCATCACGGAAATCGGCGGTACCGTGGGCGACATCGAGAGCCAGCCCTTTCTTGAGGCCATACGGCAGGTCAAGAAAGAGGTGGGGAAGAACGATGTCCTCTACATCCACGTCACTTTGCTTCCTTATATATCCGCGGCAGGGGAACTCAAGACAAAGCCTACCCAGCACAGCGTCAAGGAGCTCCGGGCCATCGGCATTCAGCCGGACATCCTCGTCTGCCGCACGGAGAAGACCATCTCCAAGGAGATGAAGGAGAAGATTGCCCTGTTCTGCGACGTGGACGCGAATGCCGTCATCGAGAACCGCACAGCCCCCAGCATCTACGAGGTTCCCCTTATGATGCAGCAGGAGGGGCTGGACAGGATCGTGCTTGCCAAGCTCGACATGAACTATGGCCCGGCGAACATGGAAAGCTGGGAGAAGATGGTCTACAAGATCTATCATCCTGCAACAAAGGTGAAGATTGCCGTGGTGGGCAAGTATGTGGAACTTCCCGATGCCTATATCTCCGTTACGGAGGCGCTTCACCATGCGGGAATTGCCAATGATGCCGCCGTGAAGATCCAGTGGGTGAACTCGGAGAAGATCGAGGCCTCCGATGTGGATCTCGATGAGGTCTTCGTTGGCTGCAAGGGAATCCTCGTTCCCGGAGGCTTCGGGGATCGCGGCGTGGAAGGCAAGATCAAGGCCATCCAGTATGCCAGGGAGAACAACATTCCGTTTTTGGGGCTTTGCCTTGGCATGCAGTGCGCCGTCATCGAGTTTGCCCGTCATGTCTGCGGCATGACGGATGCCCATAGCACGGAATTCAATGAGGAGACGAAGCATCCTGTGATTGCCCTCATGGATTCCCAGCTCGGCGTGGTCCAGAAGGGCGGGACGATGCGCCTCGGGGCGTATCCCTGCAAGCTTGTTCCTGGCACCCATACCATGGAATGCTATGGGCAGGATGAGATTGCAGAGCGCCACCGCCACCGCTATGAGTTCAACAACGAGTATCGGGAGCGGCTTGCGGAGAAGGGCATGGTCATTGCGGGCACGCTTCCCGATGACAGTCTTGTGGAAATCGTGGAGCTCAAGGACCATCCCTGGTTCGTGGCCTCCCAGTTCCATCCGGAACTGAAATCCCGTCCCACCCATCCGCATCCCTTGTTCCATGGGTTTGTGGCGGCAGCATTGGAGAAGAAATAAGTTTGTTTGAGGAGGAGAGTCATTATGAAGGTTTTGGCAGCAGATGGTATTTCGACAAAGGGTATCGAGCTTCTGGAGAAGGAGTTCGAAGTGGTAGTGAAGGAGAAGATTTCCCATGAGGAGCTTCTTTCCATCATTCCGGAGTTTGATGCGCTGATGGTTCGCTCGGCTTCCAAGGTCACGGCGGACGTCATTGAGCGTGCGGAGAAACTCAAGATCATCGGCAGGGCCGGCGTCGGCGTGGACAACATCGACATTCCTGCGGCAACCGCACGAGGCATCATCGTCATCAACTCCCCTGGCGGCAACACCATCGCAGCCACGGAGCATACCATGGCCATGATGCTCGCCATGTCCCGCCATATCCCCATTGCCAACGAGACCCTGCAGAAGGGCGAGTGGAACCGCAAGAAATATGTGGGCGTGGAACTTCGCGGAAAGACTCTCGGCGTTGTCGGAATGGGACGCATCGGAAGCGGCGTTGCAAAGAGGGCCTTGGCCTTTGACATGAATGTCATCGCCTATGACCCCTATATCAATGAAGAGCGTGCGAAGTCCCTTGGCGTCAGGGTCGGTTCCCTGGATGACGTGATTGCGGAGGCGGACTTCATCACGGTGCATATGCCATTGACCCCTGAGACCAAGGGCATGATCTCCATGGAGCAGATGAAGAAGATGAAGAAGGGTGTGCGGCTTGTGAACTGCGCCCGTGGAGGCATCATCGACGAGGCGGATCTGGCCCAAGCGGTGAAGGAAGGAATCGTGGCAGGTGCGGCAATCGACGTGTTCACCAGTGAGCCGATTCCTGCGGACCATCCTCTGCTGGGCATTCCCGGCATCATCCTTACGCCCCATCTCGGTGCATCGACGGTGGAGGCGCAGATCGGGGTTTCCGTGGACGTTTCGGAGGGCATTCTTGCGGCACTCAAGGGTGAGCCTGTATCGACGGCGGTCAACATGGCTCCCGTTTCCCCGCAGGTCATGAAGGTCATCGGTCCCTACCTCAATCTGGCGGAGCGCATCGGAGGAACGGTCTGCTCCCTCGCAGAAGGCCCCATCAAGAGCGTGGAGATCACCTACAATGGCGAGATCACCGAGGTCAATACGGGGCTTCTCTCCACAGCTGTCATCAAGGGCATGCTGAACCCCATCATGGAGAGCGAGGTAAACTATGTCAATGCGCCGGGCTTTGCCAAGGAGCGCAACATCAAGATCACGGAGACGAAGATCAAGGAAGCGGAAAGTTTCTCAAACCTTATCACGGTGAAGGCAAAGGCAAAGGACAAGGAAGTGTCCGTGCAGGGAACCCTCTTCGGTGATGAGGGGCGTATCGTTCGCATCAACAAGTTCCGCGTGGACGTGGATCCCCATGCCCGCATCCTCATCTGCCCGCACATCAACCGCCCCGGCATCATCGGCACGGTCGGTTCCATCATGGGCGCAGCCAACATCAACATCTCCGGCATGCAGGTGGGCAAGGCCGATGTGGAGGGCACGAACCTCATGGTGCTGACCATCGACGATGACATCCCGGCGGACATCCTGGCGAAGGTCAAGGAAGTCGACGGGATCTTCGATGCGAAGCTCGTCAATTTCTACGCGATCTGATATTTCCCGAAAAGAGCCCCGGCAGAAGCACGGCGAACCATTGCGGTGCCCCTGCCGGGGTTTGCGCATAGGAGGATGACATGATCGCTTTCATTGTCAGAGGCATGAATGCTGTCTGCGAAAAAATAGCATACCATCTGCTTATCCTGTCGGATAGGATACGAGGCGTTGATTTCCATGAGATGGACGAATCCGGAACCGGGGATGGATACCGTTATGAGTGCACACATCCGAGGATATTGAAGCAGCTGGACCGGATATGCCATGATGTGATGCCGTCGGATGCCGTGCTGGATGTCGGGTGCGGCAAAGGAAGAATGCTGGCCTTTTTTTCGAGATATCCTTTTCGGGTGGTGGATGGCATCGAGTATAATGAAAGACTGGCTGAGATTGGTGCACGCAACGCCAATAGGCTGCAACTGGAATCGAAAATCTTTTGTGCCGATGTGCGTGAGTTTTGCTTTTGGGACAGATATAACTATTTTTATTTCTACAATCCCTTTCCAAAGCGTGTCATGGAGATCTGTCTGCAAAGCATATTGGAAAGCGTGAAACGGCATCCACGGAAGGTCACCATTCTCTATGCAAATCCTACCTGCCATGAAACGCTTCTGGAATACGGGTTTAAAGAAGAATTTTTTCAGCAGACCGCAATAGAGCAGATTTGGCAGCCGTATCTTTCTGTGCTGAAGAAATATACACGTTGAAGGATATGGTTTCTCGTTATGCTATATCCGCTGGGCGATGGAGTAGCCGTCGCGCCCGTCCTTCTTGACGCAGTAGAGGGCGTGGTCAGCGGCGCGGAAGAGCGTGTCATAGTTCCTGCCGTGATCGGGGAAGAGGGCGATGCCGATGCTGGCGCTGATTCCCGGCTGGTCTTCGCTGTGGGGAATCTCACGGGTGGCTTTGTTGATGCGCTCTGCAATGTGTGCCGCATCCTTGGGGCGCACATTCTGCAGAAGGACGATGAACTCGTCGCCGCCAAAGCGCGCCGCCTTGTCCTCCTCCCGCAGGATGCTTTTCAGGATGGCGGCATATTCCTTTAAAACGGTGTCCCCGAACTGATGCCCTGCGATGTCGTTGGCCTCCTTGAAATGGTCGAGGTCCGTGATGACGAGGGCATGGCAGCGGCCTTTTGCCGGTGGCTCAAGGAAGAGCAACTTTGCCTCTTGCTGGATGCCGTCCTTGTTGAGCAGGCCGGTCAGGGGATCGGTCTCTGCCATCTGTTTGTAGTTGTCACGGTCGTCGTTGGCAATCTGTATGGACTCGATGGCATCCAGCAGGACGATGTTCCGGTCTTCCAGTTTCCTTTGCTCCCGCTTGATCTGCTTGTTGTGGTGGTAGAAGAAGGTGAGAAGTGCCAGGAGGAGCAGGATCATGCCGAAACCGATTCCGCATTGCAAAGGATAGTAATGGAGGATATGGGAGAGGGTGAATCTCGGCGTCTCGTTCATGGTATGATGCAGGATGATCTGCTCGACCTGTTGGGGATGCAGCCGCAGGATGGCCTTGTCCAACAGGCCCTGCAGATCCCGTGAGTGATGCGGGGCGATGGCGAGGCTTATGGGAATCTTGAGGGAGGCGGTGGGGACGACGGAGAGTTCCGGATAGGGAATGAGGGGGCGTTCCATCTGCAAATGGAGATTGTCGATGATGGCTGCATCCGCATTTTCCTTTACAAGGGCGTTCAGGGCAGTTATGGCAGTGGGCTGGGCGATGATCTGCGCTTGTGGCAGCATCTTTTCCACGAAGTGACGGAAGGACGGGTACATCGTGGGAATCACGAGCTGTGAGATATCCTGCCAGTCCGGACGGTTGGGCGCGACGAAGCTGAATTTCTCAATGTAAAGTGGTGCAGTGAAGGTGAAATCACGGGTTTCCCGTGCGTTGGTATAGATATCCAGCATGAGATCGGCACGGCCGTCCCGCAGCATTTGCTGTGCCTCGTCATAGGAATAGGTGTAGACGGGCTGGAAGGGAATGCCGGAATCCTTCTCCAGGGCGGCAAGTATGTCCAGATAGATGCCGGTCATCTCCTTGCTTTCCTTGTCATAGTGGATATAGGGGATATGCTCGCCGAACAGGACGATCTTGAGCGGAGCCATTTCCCGGATGGCTTTTGTTTCCTCCGGGGTGAAATGGGTGGTCTCGCTTTCCAGCTGGCTGTGCAGGAAATCGTATTGGTGGGAATGGAACAGGGAATTCTCGTCCAGCATGATGATGGCCGCATCATCGATGGCCCGGAGCCGTTCCTGAGATGTGGCGAGTGCCGCGATATGGACGGGGCAGGTGTCCAGGGAGAGCAGATAATGCGCGTTGTGGCGTATGTTGGTTGCGGTATCCAGGACGAGGTCGATTTCGTTGGAGGCCAGGGCAGCCATCATGGACTCCGTCGTGGGGTAGTAGTGGCGGTCAAGTGCCAAGTTGTTGGTCTGCTGGAAGGCATCCAGTGCATTGTTGGCCTGCCGGTTTTCGATCAGGCCGATAGAGACACCCTGCAAGGTGCCAAGATCGTTTGCGTTGAACCTGCTGTCGCCGGGACGGGTGAAAAGGCCGATGATATCCAGGCCGAATTGGCTGTTTGTATAACTGATCCGGGGCAGACGGTTCTCATTTTTTTCAGCAGGCATGAGCAGGTCGATTTCCCCCGATTCCAGCATGGGAAAAGCCTCTTCTGAGGAAAGGTAGATAGGCCGGTAGTCCCAGCCGGTGTATTTTGTCAGCTCATCGATGAATATCGTATAGTACCGTCGGCTGGCGAAGATATCCGGTGTGGTGGATGACGGCAGGATGCAGCCGATGCGAAGTGCAGGACGCATGCTGTCTTCGGCAGCTGATGTTCCCGGCATGGCAAGGCAGGCCAGGAGGCAGGTCAGGCAGAGAAACAGGCGGGAAAATCGTCTCATGGAAGGGCCTCCTTGACTGGCAGAAAACGCAAAATTTAAAGAGAAGTCTTACTATTATTATAACTGTTATAACGTGATTGTTCAAGTTTTGCCAATGGTAAAACATTCCAATTGGCGTTATAATAAAGAATAGAGTATGTATGTTCGAGAAAGGGGGATGGGAATGGCTGCGGTGCCAAAGCTCAACACGATGCAGTTTGATGAAGAGACACCTTTTGAAGTGGTGGCTCCTTTTGAGCCCATGGGCGACCAGCCCCAGGCAATCGCGGATCTGGCGGCGGGAATCGGGAACGGCCAGGAGGCGCAGGTGCTTCTGGGGGCGACGGGAACGGGCAAGACCTATACCATCGCAAAGGTCATCGAGAAGGTGCAGAAGCCGACCCTGGTCATCGCCCACAACAAGACGCTGGCGGCACAGCTTGCCAGCGAGTTCAAGGCTTTTTTTCCGCACAATTACGTGGGGTATTTCGTAAGCTACTACGATTACTACCAGCCGGAGGCCTATGTGGCCTCCACGGACACCTATATCGAGAAGGATGCCTCCATCAATGACGAGATCGATGAATTGCGCCACTCGGCGACCTGCTCCCTGTTCGAGCGGCGGGATGTGATCGTTGTTGCCAGCGTGTCCTGCATCTATGGTCTTGGGTCCCCGGAAAGCTACCATGAGATGGTGCTTTCCCTGCACAAGGGGCAGGAGGCGGATCGGGACTGGATTTTGCGGAAGCTTGTGACCATGCAGTACGAGCGCAACGACATTGCCTTTGAGCGCGGCAGGTTCCGGGTGCGCGGGGATGTCATAGAGGTGTTTCCTGCGGGATACAATCATCGGGCGGTTCGGATCGAGCTTTTCGGTGACGAGGTGGACCGCATTCTGGAATTTGATGTGACTACGGGAGAGATTTACGGCGAACGCATCCATTCCATGGTCTTTCCGGCCTCCCATTACGTGACGGCGGATGAGGATATGAAAATCGCCATGGGGACGATACGGGAGGAACTGGAGGAGCAGCTCAGGCTCTTTCGGGAACAGGGGAAGCTGCTGGAGGCGCAGCGGCTGGAACAGCGGACGAACTATGATCTGGAGATGATGCAGGAGATGGGGTACTGTTCCGGCATCGAGAACTATTCCCGCCATCTCACCCACAGGAAGGCGGGAGAGGCGCCTTATACTCTTTTGGATTATTTCCCGGAGGACTTCCTCATCGTCATGGACGAGTCCCATGTCACGCTGCCGCAGCTCCATGCCATGCACTCCGGGGACCGAAGCCGCAAGATATCCCTGGTGGACAACGGGTTCCGTCTGCCCTCGGCCTTTGACAACCGCCCGCTGACCTTCGAGGAGTTTTCCGAGCGGATCAACCAGATCATCTATGTTTCCGCCACGCCAGGGAAGTACGAGCTGGGGCAGGCACAGCAGGTGGCGCAGCAGGTCATCCGTCCCACGGGGCTGCTTGACCCGGAGGTGGAGGTGCGGCCCCTTGAGGGGCAGATCGACGATCTGCTGGGGGAGATCCGCCTTCGGATTGAACGGGATGAGCGCGTTCTCGTGACGACCCTGACGAAGAAAATGGCGGAGAATCTCACGGATTACCTGAAGGAAATGAATGTCAAGGTGCGCTATCTCCATTCGGATATCGCCACCATCGAGCGGGCAGAGATCATCCATGATCTGCGTGCGGGGGAGTTCGACGTTCTCGTGGGCATCAACCTTTTGCGTGAGGGCCTGGACATGCCGGAGGTCTCCCTGATTGCCATCCTCGATGCGGACAAGGAGGGATTCCTCCGTTCGGATACTTCCCTCATCCAGACCATCGGGCGGGCGGCGCGGAATGCCAACGGCCATGTGATCATGTACGCAGACCGTGTGACGGATTCCATGCAGCGTGCCATGGACGAGACGCAGCGCCGGCGCACAGTGCAGGAGAATTACAACAAGGAGCATGGCATTGTGCCGAAGACCGTCGAGAAGCCCATCGTCCAGCTCATCGAGACGACACTGGTGGCGGAGACGGCCGCAAGCTACGGCGAGGATGGGAAGAAGAAAAAGAAGAAGCTGACGAAGAAGGAAAAAGAAAAGGTCCTGAAGGGCCTGATCCGCGAGATGCAGCAGGCATCGAGAGCGCTGGAGTTCGAGCGGGCGGCGGAGCTCAGGGACATGATCATCGAGCTGGAGGGCAGCATGCCCGCCAGCGCAAAGAAGAAGCAAGGAAGATAGCTCATGGAAAATACGATCAAGATCAAGGGGGCACGTGCCCACAACCTGAAGAATATCCATGTGGAGATACCCAGGGACAAGCTGGTGGTGGTGACGGGGCTTTCGGGTTCCGGGAAATCCTCTCTGGCCTTTGACACCATCTATGCGGAGGGACCGAGACGCTATGTGGAGTCTTTGTCTTCCTATGCGCGCCAGTTCCTGGGACAGATGGACAAGCCGGACGTGGACAATATCGAGGGGCTTTCCCCCGCCATCTCCATCGACCAGAAGACCACGAGCCACAACCCGCGCTCCACGGTGGGGACGGTGACGGAGATTTACGACTATCTGCGCCTCATGTTTGCCAGGGCGGGACGTCCCCATTGCCCGAAATGCGGAAAGCCTATCACCCAGCAGACCGTGGACCAGATGATCGACAAATTGATGGAATTGCCGGAGCGGACGAAACTGCTCATCCTGGCGCAAGTCATACGAGGGAAAAAGGGAGAGCACAAGAAACTCTTGGAGCACATCCGCAAGGAGGGCTATGTGCGGGCGAGGATCGACGGGGAAGTCTACGACGTGAACGAGGACATCCCTCTGGAGAAAAACAAGAAGCATACCATCGAGGTGGTCATCGACCGTCTGGTGGTGCGGGAAGGCATGGAGAAGCGGCTGGCGGATTCCCTGGAAACCGCCCTGAATATGGGGGAAGGTGTCGTCTACGTGCAGGTGGTGGACGGCGGGCTTTTGATGTTCAGCGAGAATTTCGCCTGCGTGGACTGCGGCATCAGCCTGCCGGAAATCACGCCCCGCATGTTTTCCTTCAACAATCCCTATGGGGCCTGCCCCGAATGCACGGGGCTTGGCAGCCATATGGAGTTCGACGAGGAACTGGTTCTCCCCGACCATGGGCTTTCCCTGGGGGAAGGGGTGTTCGCGCCTCTTTCGAAAAATCCCCATTCCTATGCCATGTGCGCCATGACGGCACTTTTGGAAAAGCATGGCTACACGGTGGACACGCCCTGGAAGGACATCGACTGGAAGACCCAGGAGCTTCTCCTGCATGGCTCCCGGGAGGAACGGGTTTCCTTCTATTACACCAATATGTTCGGGGAGTACAAGGAGTACAATGTGCCCTTCGAGGGCGTCATGACCATGCTGTCCCGCCGTTACGAGGAAACGGATTCCGACGAGATGCGGGAGTCCTATGAGAACTACATGACAAACATTCCCTGCAAGTCCTGCCATGGCGCACGGCTCAAGCCCGAGACGCTTTCCGTGACGGTGGGGGGGAAGAACATCTATGAGGTCACGCAGATGACCATCCGGGATTGCGATGCGTTTTTCCAGAGTCTTGAGCTCACGCCAAGGGAGCAGAAGATTGCGGCGCAGATACTGAAGGAGATCCATGCGAGATTGAGTTTCCTGCTGAACGTGGGACTGGACTATCTCACACTGTCGCGGGCGGCGGGCACCCTTTCGGGGGGAGAGGCCCAGCGCATCCGGTTGGCGACACAGATCGGCTCCGGCCTCATGGGCGTCCTTTACATCCTTGATGAGCCCAGCATCGGCCTGCACCAGAGGGACAACAACCGCTTGCTTGGCACACTCAAGCATCTCAGGGATTTGGGCAATACGCTCATCGTGGTGGAGCATGACGAGGACACCATGTATGCTGCGGACCACATCATCGACATCGGCCCGGGAGCAGGCGCCAATGGCGGCTATGTGGTGGCGCAGGGAACCGTGCGGGAAATCATGGAGGCAGAGGACTCTGTTACGGGGGCCTACCTTTCCCGCAAGAAGTTCATCTCCGTGCCCAAGGAACGGCGCAAGGGCAATGGACGGCGGATCGAGGTGGTGGGCGCACAGGAAAACAACCTCAAGAATATCAACGTGAGATTCCCTCTGGGCACGCTGACACTGGTGACCGGAGTTTCCGGCTCGGGAAAGAGCACCCTGGTCAACGAGATTCTCTATAAGGGGATTGCG
>JAFSWY010000361.1 GCA_017444295.1 Selenomonadaceae bacterium
CGATAAAGGCATTGGCCACATCGAGATTCTCTACCGTTGCCTCAAGAACGAGCTCTTTTGTTTCCTCCATGTCTATGCCTCCTTCCCGGCCTGTCCCCGATAGACAAGTGCCAACATGGTAATATCGTCGGACTGCTCGGCGGTCTTCACATGTTCCGCCAAGGAATCGTGCACAACAGCAAGAAGTTCCTTGAGGGTGATGCTCCCCGCCCCGGATTGGTTCAGGCAGGACAGCAGGCGTGTCTCGCCGTAAAGCTCATTCTCCTCGTTCAGTGCCTCCGTCACCCCGTCGGTGTAGAGGAAGAGCTGATCCCCGGGAACCAGTGTGACTTCCTGTCCATGGTAGTCCAGCCCGTCCATGCCCCCCATGACGAAGTTCCGCTTGACGTTCAGATAAGAAAAACGCTGCTCGGCCGCCCGATAGATGAGCGGGGGATTGTGCCCCGCATTCACATAGGAAAGCCGCCCCGTATCAAGCTCCAGCATCCCGACAAAGGCCGTCACGAACATCATGGCATCGTTGTTCTGGCAGAGCTGGTCATTCGTGCAGGACACCAGGGGAGCCAGATCATCCGAGCCTCCCATGGTCAGGGCGAAGTTCTTGAGGATGGTCTTGGAAATCACCATGAAGAGCGCCGCCGGCACTCCCTTTCCGGACACGTCCGCAATGGTGAAGAGGAGATGCTTTTCATCGAGGAGATAGAAATCATAGAAATCCCCGCCGACATGCTTGGCGGCATGCATGGTGGCATAGATGTCAAAATCCTGCCGTTCGGGAAATGGCGGAAAGATATTTGGCAACATGCTCTCCTGGATCCTGGTGGCCACATCCAATTCGGTGGCAATGCGTTCCTTTTCTGCCGTCACCTTCGTGAGATTTCGCATATAGGACTGCAGCTCATCCGTCATGGCGTTGAAGCATACGGCCAGATGCTCGATCTCGTTCCCCGTCCGGATGTCCAGTTTCTTGTCCAGATTGCCGCTGGCGATTTCCCGCACACCATCGGAAAGCTCGTGGATGGGCTGGACGAACCGGGTCGCCACCTTGTTGCTCAGGAACGGGACCAGCAGCAGAAGCAGCAGCACCAGAACCAATACGGCAAGAAGAGAGGAACGAATGGACTTGTTCAATACATCCAAAAAGGCATTGGTACTGTTCTCGATGACCTGTTCATTGGCTTTGGCCGGCATGATGACCTCCTCCACCTCCATGGCGATGCCAAAGCTGCAATCCATCGCCTTGAGGGGGCGGTAGGCCAGATAGCAGGGAACGCCATCCACCATGACCTCCTGCAGCCCCGTATTCCCTGCCGCCATATCGCGGGCCACTGCCGCCAGCGACTCATCCGATGCCTCGAACAGGCTGGCACCGCCGGATATATCGACAGCAGCCAGACTGCCCTCCAGTTTGGGGGAGAACACCACTCTGCCGTCCTTGTCGATAATAAAGCCAAACCCTGTTTTCCCAATGCTGGTCTTGCGGACAATCTCCCTGATGCGGTTGAGGAACATCCCGGCCCCCACCACACCCGCTGTCTCACCCGTCTCTGTAAAATAGGGGGCGGCACAGGTGATGCCGTAATTTCCGCTGTATACATCCACAAAAATACTGGAATAGATCAGGTGCTTCTCTTTCTCAGCCTCCTGATACCAAGGGCGCGTGCGGAAATCTATGGCAAAGGGAGTCTCTTCCCCTTCATGGAATTTCTGGTCGGAACGGTCATCCACCGTAATGCCGAAACCGTTCCTGGAGGCGATATAGACAGAGGCCACCATTTCCTGACTGGCATTCAGGCGCAGCAGCCAATCCTGGATATTGGCCGCATGTCCGATTTCCTGTTGCAAGGCCGGGTCGTCCCGCACCACACCCGGCGCAAACTGGAGTTGCGGAGTCAACGTTCCGGAATTGCCGCGCTGCGGTTCCTGGACCTGCCTTGGTGAATAAAGCTCCGGATGCCTCTCAATCTCACTCATCTCATCGGCAATCATACCGACATTGACTCCCAGATTGTCAAAGATCATGTCAATCCGCTTGCCGCGTTCCTCCACACACCGGCTGAGATCCCGCTGGGCATCCTGCTGCAGTGCCTTGCTGCTGTTCTCCGCAGCCGACTGCCCAATGTCCCGCCCCGTCTTTTCTGCGCTGGACTTGATGTCCGTCATTCCATAGATGGCAATGCCGCCCGACAGGAGAAGCGTAAGCAGGCAGCAGGCCAGAATCAGCAGCAGCGCCTGTTTCTTTATGCCTTTATTCCTCATCCTTCCTCCCCCTCTTCCCTTCCTCACAGCAATCCCTGACATAGTCCCTGAGACGCGCCGCCTCCTCGGTCAGCACCAGGGAGGAAAAGTCAGGCAGGATCTCTCCCCCCTTGTGCAGGACCATGATTTCATGATCGCAGCAGATCGGCCGCAGGCCCGCAAAGAAATATCCCATTTCGCAAAGACATTCATAGGCCGCAACAGCCTTTGCATCACAGATGTTCAAAAAGACATTGTATGTCTGGAGCGGTTCGGCATAACGGGACTCTATGTCCCGGATCTGCTCTTTCAGATCCCCCCCGCTCTCATCCACCCAGATGGTGCAGCTGAGCTGCCCGACATCCTGATTCTCCCTGCAGACACTGTTCCCCATGAGAGGAACCATTTTGGTGTCCACCTCGATCCGCACCTCCAGGTTTTGGTAGATTTCCCGCACGATTGCCTCATGCCGGGCCGGGATATGGATTTTCCCCGCATCCTCCTGGCATACCTTGCGAACGATGATGACGTGATGATGCTTCCGATTGGCATCCAGTTGAAAGGAATGGGTCTGGGACAGGAGCACCGACAGCAGGAAACCGCAGGGATGGAACCCAAGAGCGCCCATGGATCGCTGGGATATGTCATGATAGGTCACCGAGAACCCGTAGCCGGCGGAAATGTCCTTCCTTTGAAGCATCTCCTGGAGCGCCTGGGCGAACAACAGCTTCATGATGCCGCAGCGACGATATTTCTTCAGGACAATGCCGGTAATCCATTCGCACATGGTCTCCCGGGTGGATGGAAACTTCAATCCCAGCACGGCAGCAATTTCCCCTGCGGCCTCCGCAATCAAAAAGAAGCAATGACCTGTTCTCTGCTCCCGAACAAGGGTTTCAGAATCATAGAAATCCTGTTTCAGATAGGTGGCGCCGTATTCATCCCGGATGCATTCCACCAGGGCCGGGGCATCCTCTTCCCGAAATTCCCTCAAGCAAATCCGGAGATTCTGTCCATCTCTTTGCACCGTTCGGTATTCCATAAAAATCTCCTATTCTTTCGCGTTATTCGCGCGCTTTTGGTCGATGATCACCGTCAGGTTATTGATCCCAAAGGTGGATTTATAGTGAACGGCACCTGCCGCCCGCAGGATCATGGCAATCCCCAGGGCATCCTCCAGTGCCAGGGGATCATCTGCCCGCAATCGCTCATAGTAATCGATGGGATTGAAGAGCTTCCCGCCGTTCCGGATGCGCAGGATGGTCATGGCCGCCGCCTGTGTCCGCAGAATGAGGATACGGACATCCATGCTTGCCGAGGCATCGGAGGGAAAGCAATGCTCCTTGATGCTCAGCAGCATCTCCTCCAAAGAAAGCCGAAGCAGCATAACTTCCTGACGGGGAAGGCCATTCCCTTCGCAGAAGCCCTCCAGCTGGTCCACCTCCGCCACAATGGCCGCAGCATCCGCAGGAACCGCAAAGGAGATATACCGCCCCTCCCGTTCGGCCCGCAGATCCTGCAACAGGATCCCATCATAGCCGCGACGATAGAAATAAGGCACTGCCGCCGCAAGCAGCAATGGGCAGACCGAGGCCAGGACGAAAGACCACCATACGCCCTCCAGCCCATAAACAGAGGACAGGAGCCATGCCGGCAGGATAATGAACAGGAAGGTACGGCAGAAAATCAAAAAATTGGACAGCATGGGAAATCCTGCCGCCTGATAGTAGAAGGAAAGCAGGAAGCAGGGAACCGAGGGCAGCAGACTGAAGGCGAAAACATAGGCGGCCCGGGTTGCCATCGACAGATCTGCCGCTTCCTGCAGCCCAAAGATCCGGCAGACCTCTCCCGGAAAAACCAGAAGAAGAATCGCGAGCGGAGCCATGAGCAACAAGCCCAGGGCCATGGCATATTTCTCGATGCGCCGCACGCTTACCGTATCCATCTCCTTCGTGAATACGCTGACAAAACCCGCCGTGGCCTGTGCCAGACCGGACAGGACCACAAGGGAAAGATTTTCCAATGCCGTCAGCACGGAAAAGGCAGCGAGCCCGCTGCTGCCGGCCACGGCGACAATGATACGGTTCATCAGGAGCAAACGGAGGAAATTGAGCAGATTGTTCAATGCCGGAGGCGTCCCAAGCTGCAACAGAGAGCGCACGGCAGCCACCGACCGTGGGCGTATCAGGGAAAATCCCGTCTCCCCCCGCAGGAGCAGCCAGATGCCAAGCCCTGCCGTCACGATGGCAGCGGCCACGGTTCCCACGGCAATGCCGGAAAGTCCCATGCCCAGGACCTTCACGCAGCCGATGTCCAGCAGGATGTTCAGGACAGCCATGCCGAGGAACAGTCCCACCAGGGCCCGCAGTTTCCCCAGGAGACGCAGGAAGTTATAGGGCAGATAAAACAGTGTCACACCGAAGCCGCCCATAAGATAGGGCAGACTGTAGCGATAGGCATCATCGTGCAGCTCGGCCGCACAGCCGCAGGCATCCAAAACCTTGTCCAGCCCAAGATAGAGAAGGACCGCACCAGCCAGTGGGAGGACAATCCCCAGCAACAGCGCAAAAGTAAACGCCTCATCCGCCCCTTTTTGGTCATCACGACCCAGGGCATGCGCCGCTGCCGTCGAACCGCCTGCCCCTGCCAAAGACCCAAGGGCAGAAAACAGCAGATAAAGCGGGGCCACCACACTCATGACCGCCAGCCCCTCCGTGCCGAAAAAGATACCGGCCAGAAGACTGTTCGCCATCAGACTGGCCATGGCGCCGAACATGGAAAGGATGGCAGAACCCACATGCCGGTAAAACAATCGTTGCAAAAAGGCTTCATTGTCCGAAAGCCCTTCGATCCCAAGTTCTTCGGCCTTTTCCGCCGGTCTTTTCTCCATACTCATATCCGTTCCGTCCCCCATATCATATATCATATTCGTCAAGCCCCGGAAAATTCCTGCCAGAGATTTCATCATTCAGGATTTGCAAGAAAAAGGAATACTTCCTCCGCCCATCGAATATTTTGGGAAAGAAAAGGCATCAAAGGAGGACTGTGCCATGGGCTATTGCAACTGGAGCCTTGTAAACGAGAAGATGAAGAAGTACCACGATGAGGAATGGGGCATCCCCGTCCATGAGGACACCAAGCAGTTCGAGCATTTGATGATGGAGGTCATGCAATGCGGACTGAACTGGAACCTGGTCCTCCAGAAGCGCAAGATCTTCCGCCAATGCTTCGATGGCTTCGATTTTGACCGCGTGGCAGGCTACGGCGAAGACGATATCCAGCGCATCCTTGCCGTGCCGGGCATGATCCGCTCCCGGCGAAAGATTGAGGCGGTCATTCACAATGCGGGATGCTTCCGGAAGATACGGGAGGAATTCGGCAGTTTCTCCGACTATCTCTGGGCTTATTCCGAAGGCAGGACCATCCTCTACCACCGCCACGAACTGGGCGAGGTCCCGGCAAGCAACGGCCTGTCGGACATCATCAGCAAGGACCTGAAAAAGCGGGGCTTCAAGTACCTCGGCAGCATCACAGTCTACTCCCATCTGCAGGCCAGCGGCATCATCAACGACCACAGCGCGGACTGCCCCTGCTATCAGCGGATCATCGACCAATACCCCACGGTCCGGAAAAGAAGGACAAAGGAAAGATAAGGTCAGTGTGTCCCGTCCGCTTCCTCCTCCAATTCCAGCGGGTTGGCTGCAACGTCCTCCGGCTTTGCCAGATACAGTTCATCCAGGAACTGTGCCTGGAAGTGCCCCGGCCCCTCCACCTTGCTCCCTGCCCTCCGGCCTGCCAGATTGTAGATTGCCGTGGCAGTCAGCACAGCGATGAAGGGGGATGCCACTGCCGCATAGAGGGCCGCCACACCCCCAAGGGAGCATCCCATCCCCGTGACTCTCGGCATGAGGGGGGAACCGCCCGACGAGAACGCCGTCACTTTTCCGTCTGTGACGAGGTCCCTTTCCCCGGAAACGGCCACTGCGCCCCCCGTCCATCTTGCCAGGGCAACCGCCGCCTGACGCGCCTCTGCCACAGAATCTGTCGCATCCACCCCCCGCATGCCGGAATCCTTCCCGCCATTCCCCAGCCTCCAGAAATTGGCAAGGGCGATGGCCTCCGAAGCGTTGCAGCGGATGATGGTGGGCTTGTACTGCATGAAGGTGCAAAGGATCTTCTGCCGCAGCCTGCCCATGCCGCTCCCCACAGGGTCCAGCACCCAGGGCGTCCCGTTCTTCTGAAGAGCGCGGGCAGCCCTCGGCAGGGTCTCCTCATACACAGGATAGATGGTCCCCACATTGATGTACATGGCATCCCCTGCACCAGCCATGGCCTCCCCTTCATCGGGCATATAGACCATCGCCGCCGAGCCGCCCACCGCCAGCTGGGCATTCGCCACGAGATTGATGGTCACGGTATTCGTGATGGAAGGCGCCAAGGGCTTCCTCTCCCGCACCTTCGCCACCGCATCACAAATATCACGACGGATACTTTCTAAAGTAATCATATAAATAAATCCTCCTCAATGCCGCCTTTGGAACATCCATTGCCTGCTGCGACTTTCTGCCTTTATTCTAAGCCATGGACGAGCCTTTTTCAAGAACAAAAGCAGGCTCCCCGAAGAGAACCTGCCGTCATTCAAAGAATATGGTCAGAACATATAGGCCACGCTCACCGCGCCGCCCACGCCCTTATGTTTTCCTGCATGCCCTGTGAGGCCAATGTCCATCTTCCACGGGGAAGTTTTGGTGGGCTCCATGCGGATGCCCAGCTCTGCCATGAGGCTGCCGCCTTTGATGCTGGCGGAGTGGATTCTTGCGCCGTCTGCGGTGCCTCCTGCCTCGCCGTCGAACTCGTACTCATAGGCAAGGCCGCCGTACCAGTTCCATCTTGCGCCGGTGCCGCTGTACCTTGCGCCGATGCGGAGGACGTTGCTGGTGACGCTGTCAAGGTCATACTGCCCGCCAGCGTCGAAGGAGACGCCGTTCCTCCTGGTGACGAAGAACTTGCCGTAGACATCGAGGCTCCTTCCTCCGTCAAAGCGGTAGATCTTCCCGATGCTCACATGGCCGCCATAGTAGTCGGCGTGGACATTGTAGCCGTAGGAGCCTCCAAGGGCATCCCGCAGGATATCCGATGCCGTGTCGTGCATCCTGCCCATGCGAAGGCTTGCCTCGGTGTAGACCTCCTGCTTGTTCTGCCACCTGGCGAGAAGGCCGCCTCCCGTGTAGTTGGAGGAGCCGCTGCCGTAGCCTGCCGCGCTGTAGAGGGTGAAGTTGCCGGAGCCGTGCTCCAGGAAGCCGCCCCACTCCA
>JAFSWY010000362.1 GCA_017444295.1 Selenomonadaceae bacterium
ATGCGGTTTTCAAGTTCCGATTCTGTGTAGGCCGGCAGTTCCGGCAAGCCGAGGAATTCCAGTACATAGGGGTCTTTTACCGCATCTGCGGGCGTTTCTATCGTTTGACCTTTCTTGGCAAGGAAGGCCACTTTCTTTTTGTCGCGGGACAAAGCCATGCGTTCTTGGTAAAGCGCACTGTCAAACAGTCGCTTCAGTTCCGACAGGCTCCAGTCATTTTGCACCGATTCGATTTCGTAAAAATGGCGCTCATCGGGATTTGTGATACGCATGAGCTTCAAATAATGCGACCAACTGAGGTAAAACCGCCGTCCCGTCTCGGTTGTCGGCAGGTTTTTGAATTGGGGAAACACTGTTTCCCCAATTTGGTCAACAGAGTAAATCTGGTAGAATTTACGCATCAGTTTTAGATTGTCCGAGGAGAATCCCTTGCCAAAACGCTGCGTGAGATATTCCGACAGTTCCGCCAGAATCCGCTTGCCGTATTCGGCGCGACCTTTCCCCTGCTGCTCTTCCTCGACAATCTGCCTGCCGATTTCGTAATAGGTGTAGACCATGTTGAGATTGACGGCAGTTTTTACATTTTGGCGGGCTTTTTCCAGAATCGCCCCCACACGCCGGAGGAAACCGGAGGCTTCTTGCATCGTCATGCCCTCGCCTCCTTTGCCGTGAGTGTCTGATAGGCCTGCTGCAAAAGCCAAAAGGTCTGGGTATGTTGCTTCTCGTCTCCCTTGCCATTCCACTTAGCGGCATGGGCTTTCGCTGCCGCTTTTTGCTCCTTCTCGTTCATGCCAATGTGCCTCCCGTGCAATATCTATTCTACGCCTCACTATTCGTCATCGTATGGTGCTTCTCCTGCCGATGGCGTGACTTGAGCAGGAAAAATAGTTGCCGTCGAAGAATATACAAAAATTATCAGCAAAAACCCGCAAGGGACAGACTGCGCCCAATGGACACAGCACCGCTTGCGGGTTGTTTGGGAAGATTTTCAATAGCTCACCAAAAAGTGGTCAAAAAAACGAAAAAGTGGCCAATTTTCTCAGGTTATCTTCGGAATTTGCCCGTTCCGGCCTCTCCCAGATGGCTCACAATCTTCTCCCCGAATTTGCCCTTGAGCCCATCGATGGCATGGTAAAGCCTCTCTTTCCGCTGGTCCTGTTCCACCCCGAACAACGACAGCTCGCTTGGAGCATCGAAACCGCTGCCGCTGACACCGAGAAGCCGTATGCCGCTTCCGTGCGGGAGCGGGAATGCACCGAAAAGTTCCAGTGCAGCCCGGTAGATATCCTCATCATAGCAAAGGGCCTCCTTCAAGGTTTTCTGCCTGGTATAGGTCGAAAAATCCCCCAACCGGATCTTTAGCTGGATGGTATGCGCCCGTTTCCCTTCCCTTCGAAGCCTCCAGCCGACCTGGGCCGACAGGGAGAGCAGATGCCGCTGCGCCTCCTCCCTGGAATGAATATCTTCCTCGAAGGTCGTCTCCTTTCCGATGGACTGGGCTTCATGCACAGGCTCCACCGGCCGGTTGTCCCTTCCATTTGCCAGCTCCATGAGATGGGCAGCCAAATGGTCCCCCACCTGCTTCCTCAAGGTCTCTGCCTTCGCCTTTGCAAGATTGCCGATCCGCCGATATCCATAGAGGGAGAGCCGTTCCTCCGTTTTCTTTCCCACGCCCCAGATCCTGGAAACCGGAAGGGGCCAAAGGATTTTCGGCACATCTTCCATGCGAATGACCGTCAGGCCGTCCGGCTTTTCCAGATCCGATGCCAATTTTGCCAGGAACTTGTTCGGCGCAATCCCCACCGAGGCAACAAGGCCTGTTTCCTGCCGGATAGCGGCCTTGAGTCTCCGCCCATATTCTTCCGGGCTTTTCATCAGCCGTTCCATTCCCGTAAGGTCGAGAAACCCTTCATCAATGGAAAGGGGCTCCACCACAGGGGAAAATCGGTCCAGTATCCCGAAGATCTGGTCGGAGACCCTTGCATATTGCGGATAATTTCCCTCCACAAAAATCCCATGGGGGCATTTCCTTCTTGCGATTGCCATGGGCATCGCCGAATGGACGCCGAATTTCCTCGCCTCGTAGGAAGCCGTCGAAACCACGCCACGCCCGGAAAGCCCGCCGACGATGACAGGCTTCCCACGGTATTCCTCATGGTCGCGCTGCTCCACCGAAGCAAAAAACGCATCCATGTCGATATGCAGGACGCACCTGCTGCTGCCCTTTTCCATCATCTGCATTGCCCTGCATCCACGTGCAGAAACTTCTCACTTATCCTTCCATTGGTCACCGACGGTTCCCGTTTCCCGCATCTCACTGACGGCTGCGCCCATCCGGTCAAAAGACTGCCGGATTCCTTTTCCGTTATAGTCATAATCCACTGCATGGCGGGAATCGATTCCAATGGATGCCGCCTCAGATACGGAATCAATATTGGCTCCCATAAAGATGAAGTTCCAATGGTAATCCTTTGTGGCAGCCTCAATCATCGTTTTGACAGATGCCCTGTCGTATTCCTTGCTGTTGTTTTCCTGTCCATCGGTCATGATGAAGAAGATGACACGCCTTTTCGCCGGGCAGATTCCTTCTTTCTCCATTCTTCCGGCCGTGTCCATGATGGTCCTGCCCACGGCATCCAGAAGCGCTGTCATTCCCCTCGCATAATACTCCTTGGAAGTCAGCTCCGGCACTTTCTGGATGTCCATGGCGTCCACGAGCTTGTCATATTTGTCATCGAACAGGACCGTCGTGACCTCGGCACTGCCTTCTTCCTTCCGCTGTTTCTCAATGAAGGAATTGTAGCCGCCAATGGTGTCACCGGCCAAATTCTTCATGGAGCCGGAACGGTCAAGGATGCAGATGATCTGCACGGGTTCGGCAGAGGTCAGCTCGCAGGCTGCCGTATGCTCATGAGCCGGCAGGAGCTGCTGCGAATTCACCGGCGCCACATTTGCAAAGCACATTCCGCTGCTCAAAAGCATCATCAGGGAAATCAACAACAAACGAATCATTTTTCTTCATCCTCCTCCATGGAATTCTGGAAAACTCTGCCAGGTCGAGGGGAACAATATTCTCGATTTCCCCATTTCCGGACAGGTCCTCATACAGATATGCAAGGGCATAATAGGGTTTGGCATCCGATACGCTTTCGGGCAAGGTTATGCCTCAAACAAAGCCCTTGAGAAATCCTCTGCCACAAAGGGGCGCAGATCCTCCACCTTCTCTCCCACGCCAATCCATTTCACGGGCATGGAAAGCTCCGACTTGATGCCGATGACGACGCCGCCCTTGGCGGTTCCGTCCAGTTTCGTGAGAACCACGCCGGTGATCGGGGCCGCCTGGGTGAAGAGCTTTGCCTGACTGATGGCGTTCTGTCCCGTCGTCGCATCGAGAACCAGAAGGGTTTCATGGGGCGCCTCGGGAATCTCCCGGGCAATGACCCGATTGATCTTCTTGAGCTCCTCCATGAGGTTGGATTTCGTCTGGAGACGGCCTGCCGTATCCACAATCAATATGTCGATATTGCGCGCCTTGGCCGCCTTTACCGCATCGAAGGCCACCGCAGCCGGGTCCGATCCCTCCTCATGCTGGATGAAGGCCGCGCCCGTGCGCTGGCTCCAGACCTTCAGCTGGTCAATGGCCGCCGCACGGAAGGTATCCGCCGCCGCCAGCATGACGCTCTTGCCCTGTTCCTTGTAATAGGCGCTGAGCTTGCCGATGGTGGTGGTCTTCCCCGCCCCGTTGACGCCGATGACGAGGAGCACGGTGGGTCCCGCTGCAGCGATGCGCGTGACGCTTTCGCCCTCCGTCAATATGCCCGCAATCTCCTTTGCCAGGAATGGCTTCAAGTCCTCCGGCGAATTGATTTCCTTCTTCTTGATGCCCTTGCGGACCGCCTTCATCAATGTTTCTGTGGTGGATATCCCCACATCCGCCATGATGAGGGTTTCCTCCAATTCCTCCAGGAATTCCTCATCAATATCGGCATAGCCGATGATGAGTTTTTCTATCTTGTTGGTAAGGTTCTCCTTGGTCTTGGTCAAACCCTTCTTTAATTTGTCAAAAAATCCCATGAACATCCTCCTGTTTATTTGACATCCTCTATCTTGACGGACAGAATCTTCGACACGCCGGCATCCTCAATCGTCACGCCGTACATGGTATCCACGGACTCCATGGTTCCCTTTCGGTGGGTGACGACGATGAACTGGGTATTCGTGGAAAACTCCCGCAAGAATGTGCCGAAACGCACCACATTCGCCTCGTCCAGCGGGGCATCAATCTCATCCAATACGGAGAAGGGCGACGGCTTGTAGCGAAGAAAGGAAAACAGCAGAGCAATGACCGTCAAGGCTCTCTCACCCCCCGACAGGGCCGACAGGTTCTGCCGCTTCTTCTCGGGAAGCTGCACGAGGATCTCCACGCCGGTGTCCAGCACATTTTCCTCGTCCAGAAGCCGAAGCTCCGCCTTGCCGCCGCCAAAGAGCCGTACAAAGATTTCCCCGAAGTATATCTGGATCTGGGCAAAGGCTTCCTTGAAGCGCTTTGTCATCTCGTCATCCATTTCCTTCAGGATGACGAGAAGATCTTCCTTGGCCTTCACGAGATCGCCTGACTGCTTGCTCATGAAGCCGTGGCGCCGTTCCAAATCCTCGTACTGCTGGATGGCGTTATGGTTGATGTCCCCAAGGGCTTCGATGCCTCGCTCCAGCTCCTTCATGCGCTTCTGCAGGTCCTCTGCCGGGACATCCATGGCTTCCTCTGCCGCCCGTTCCGGGGTGAGCCCGTAGTCCGCCAGCATGCGTTCCACGCATTCCTCCATGGACATGCTGATCCTGGAGGCCGAAATCTCCATGCGATGGACCTGCTCCTCCACGGCATTCCTCCTGCGGGCAGCCTCCTTTGCCGCCTTGTCCTGCTTATTGCTTTCCGCCAGCTTTGCCATGCGTTCCTCGTAAAGGCGGTCCCTTTCTGCCTGCCCGGAAGCATGCTGCTCCTGAAAGAGCTCGTTCTGCTGTTCCAGCTCCTGAAGACGCGAAGCGCTTCCCTCCAGGCCCGTGACAAGATCTTCTTCCTCCTGCCGGTTGCGGGCAAGCTGCTCCTCGCTACGCTTCTTTTCCCTTTGGCCCAGAAGGATTCCTTCCTTGCTGCGCTGCAGTTTTTGCTCCAGAACGACGCGATTGAGCTCCCTGTCATGGATGTATTTTGCCAGATCATCGGCATCCATCTCCAGATCATCCAAGGTCTCCCCCGCATGCAGGGCCTCTTTTTCCGCCGCTTCCAGAAGCTTCCTCGCCTCCTCCACGGCATGAACGGTTTCCACGCGCCTCCTCTGGAGTTCCGCAAAGGATTTCCTGCGCTGTTCCGCCTGCTGCAGAAGCTCTTCCAGTCTCGCCTTCTCCTGCTCCATCCGTTTCTCTGCGCTTTCCGCAGAGACCCGAAGCTCTGCATGATGCACATCGCCCTGCTGCAGTCTCTCTGCCAGGGCAGTGAGATCCGCATCCAGACCCCGGAGCTCTGCCTCGGATGGCTCCACCTGACTTCGCAGGGAATCCTCTTTCTTCCGGTATTCGCCAATGCGCTGCTTCAACGAGGCAATCTCGCCGCTGCGGTTGAGGAAGCTCGCCTCCTTGTGATGGCTGCTGCCACCGGACAGGGAGCCTCCGGGACTCAAAAGCTCCCCTTCCAGCGTGACGATGCGCATGCGGTAGCCCTGCTTTTTTGCCAGAGCCAGTGCATTGTCCAAAGTATCAACCACCAGCGTCCTTGCCAGCAGGAAGTCCGCAATCTTCTGGAACCTTTCCTCCACCTTTGCCAAACCGTTTGCATAGCCGATGACCCCCGGCTCACGGCTCAGGTCTTCCTGCCCCGGCCTGCGGACAACAATGGTGGAAAGGGGGAGAAAGGTCACACGCCCCAGTCTCTGCCGCTTCAAAAAGGCAATGGCGTCCTTTGCCGTCCCCGTATCCTCCGTGACAATATTCTGCAGATTGCCCCCCAGGGCGACCTCAATGGCAGTCACATATTCCGCCGGAACCTTCAAGAGTTCCGCCACTGCCCCGCATACACCCTTGCGCCAGGATTCCCCGCTCTTGAGAACAGACCTTGCGGCCTTGCCGAAGCCCTCGTAATCCTGCTGCATGCGCTCCAAAAACTGTAATTTCCCGCTATCGTTCCGAAGGGTCTGGGCAGTCTCCGCCAAATCCTTTCGGAGCTTTGCCAGATGTTCCTCCATTTGACGGCGTTCCGCCTCTTTCGCACCCTGTTCCTGAAGCAGAAGGGCTCGCGCATCCTGGGCCTCGGAAATCTCCGTCTGCAATTGCTCCAACTCTTCCTGCAGTTCTCCCAAAGCCTTCCTTGCATCTCCAAGGGCTGCCTCTCCTTCCGACTGCCCATCGGAGCCCAGTTCCACATCCTTCTCGATGAGGGCGAGTTCCCGCTCCCGTTCCGAAAGGAATGCCTGCTGCGCTTCCCTTTTGGCATCGCATGCCTGGGTTTTTTCCTTCTGCTCCCGAATGCGCGCTTCCAGGCCGGAGGATTTTCTGCGTTCCGATTCCAGCAGGTCATCTGCCAGTTTCAGATCCTTTGCCTGCTGCTCTTCCTGCTCCTGCTGTTCCAGGATCTGCGCCTCGGCAGACCGGATTGCCGCCTCGATTTCCTCTCTTTGGGCAAGGATTCTCTTCTTTGCCGCATCGCTCTGCTCCTGCCGTTCCCGCAGGGTTGCCATTTCATTCCCCACGGTTTTCAGGCGGCTTTGGATTTCCTCGTTTTTCTTTGCCTGTTCTTCCATGGCCCGGTCCAGATCCAGGGCCTCCTTGTCCAGCTGCTCCTTCCGTGCTTCCGCCGTCCTTGCCTCTGCATCTGCTGCAATGGCCTGGTCCCGGCTCACCTTGAGCTTCCCGTCCAATTCCTCTGCCTGGACCTTGAACTTCGCATATTTTTGATGAATGCCCGTCAGCTTGTACTTTTCCAACTCTTCTGCCAGGACATTGTGCTTGCGCTTCTTTTCCGCCTGTTCTGCCAAGGGTTCCAACTGGACCTCGATCTCATGGATGATATCGTTCACCCGGACCAGGTTCCCTTCCATGTCCTCAAGCTTTCGCAGGGTTTCCCTCTTGCGGTTCCGATACTTCGTGATGCCTGCGGTCTCCTCAAAAAAGGCGCGCCGGTCCTCCGGCTTGCTGTTGAGGATATCATCGATGCGGTTCTGCCCGATGATGCTCATACCGTCATGGCCGATGCCCGTATCGGCAAAGAGGTTGTAGATATCCTTCAAGCGGCAGCGGGAACGGTTGATATAGAATTCGCTCTCCCCCGATCGAAAGATCCGACGGGTCACCACGACTTCCTTGAAATCCACAGGCAGTTCCCCGTTGTTCTCAAAGACAAGGGATACTTCTGCCACGCCCAAGGCCTTGCGCGCCGCACTGCCTGTGAAGATGATGTCCTCCGCTTTCGTGCCGCGCAGATTCCGGATGTTCTGCTCTCCCAGCACCCAGCGGATGGCATCCGTGATGTTGCTCTTGCCGCTTCCATTGGGCCCGACAATGGCCGTGATTCCCTTGTCAAAATCTATGTTGATCTTGTCGGCAAAGGATTTGAACCCATATGCCTCCAAACGCTTCAATTGCAAAGCCTTCTACCCCTTACTCCTGATGGAAATGCTGTTTGAACTCTGCGGACTCCGTGTATTTTCCCATAAAATCCAAAAATTGATGGTCCATCTGCGACAATTGCTTATGGGAGCCCCAATAAAGATAGACAGGCACATCCATTCTGGGTTTCAGCGGACGGTGGGAAAATGTCCTGTCCGTCCACATGGCAAAGTCCGGCAATACGGAAACCCCCATCTCATTTGTCACCAGCTGCTTGATGGTCTTGATCTGCGAGGTGCAGAGCACGATGTCCGGCACGAAGCCCGACTCCGTGCAGTATTGGAACACCTGCCGGTGCTGGTAGGTATTGGGCGGCTGCAGGATGAACTTCTCCTCCCGGAGACGGCAGAAATCCACTTCCTTTGCCATGGCAAGGGGATGAGTCATGGAAACACAAAGGCTCATATTGTCACGCAGGATGAGCCTCTCATGTGCCGCCGAATTCTCCCTGCTGCCAAGAACAATCCCGAAATCCAGCTCTCCCAGTTCCGCAGCCTCCCGCACCAGCTGCGAATCCGCAAGCTCCCGGACATCCATTGCAATCTCCGGATACGCCTGACGGAACTTCGTGAAGAGATCCGGGAAAAGATATTCTTCCACCATGGGAGAAACGCCAAGCTGAATCGTTCCCACTTTTGCCTTGTCACGAAACTTCTGCATGTCACGCTGGGCTGCCTTCACATCCTGCATGATTTTCCTGGCATGG
>JAFSWY010000363.1 GCA_017444295.1 Selenomonadaceae bacterium
CTCACGGAAATACTGGCAGAAATCCAGGATGCGGCGCGCCTTCGTGTACTCCGGCACATCCGGCGTCACTTCCTCAAGCATGGGCCTTGCAAAGTGCTGCAGGACCGCCAGCTCGTAGATGAGGGCCGAATTGAACATGACATCCGCTTCCTCCTGATAGGGGAAGATGTACTTCTCCTCCCCCTCCCGGACATCCGGCCATTTCCTCAGGGTTCGGAGCGCACCGGCATCGCGGAACTGGTAGTCCCTCACAAGCCGCCGGAGCAGGCGGGCATCCGTTGTGGGAATCCGGTTATGGGCGTCGATGTTGAGCTGGGTCAGAGCGCTCACATAAATCTTGAACTTGTTTTCCCGATGGACGGAAGAGGAAAGCCGCTCATTGAGCCCATGGATCCCCTCCACGATGATGGGTTGGTCCATCTCAAGGAAGACAGGCTCCTGCCCGTCCCATTCCCGGCATCCGGTGTGGAAGTTGTAACGGGGCATGACAACAGACCTGCCCGCCATCAAATCGAGCATATGCTCGTTGAAGAGCTTGACATCCAGTGCCTCCAGGCGCTCATAATCATATTCCCCCGCAGGAGTCAGAGGCGTGTCCTTGCGATCACGGAAATAATTGTCCAGGGAAATGGAAAGGGGCCTGAGCCCCGTTACCTGAAGCTGGACAGAAAGCCGCTGGGCAAAGGATGTCTTTCCAGACGAAGACGGCCCTGCAATGAGGACCAGGCGCAGGTCCCTGCGCCGTTTCGCAATATAGTCGGCAATCTCCGCAATGCGTTTTTCCTGCAATGCCTCGGAGACGCGGACAATCTCCCCAATGCGCCCGTTCCGGATGGCGCGGTTGAGATCCGTCACATACTTGCAGTTCAAGACCCCCGCCCAGCGCTTCGATTCCGCAAGAATGCTGGAAAGCTTGGGCTGCGAAATCGGCATGGGAACCACGCCCTTGGACTGCATGTCCGGCGTGCGCAGGAGAACCCCTGCCTCGAACCTCTTGATGGAAAAACTGCCAAGATGCCCCGTGGATCCCATCATGGCACCATAGAAATAATCGCTGTAACCGGCGCAGTGATAGATGCTGACCTTTTCCTTGTCCAAATCGGCAATGAGGTTCACCTTCTCGATGAGCTTTGCCTTTTTGAAGAGCTTCAGCGCCTCTTCCTTGGATTTGTACTCCTTCACGATGGGGTAATTGTTCGCCACCATGCGCCGCATCATAGCCTCGATCTGCTGCACGATAGCATCGTCCAGTGTCTCCTCCGGTATCTGGATCTCGCAGTAAAGCCCGCGGTTTGCCCGAAACCGCACAATCACCTCGGCCTCCGGGTACACCTTGTGCACTGCCGCTATGAGCAGGAGCTGCACGGAACGGCGATAGATCCTCCATCCCTCCTCGCTGTTGAGCTCGACAAACTCCAGGGTGCGGGCATTTCCCACAGGGGTCTGGAGATCCCGAATGGTATTGTCCAGCTTCACGGCAACGATCTCGCTCTCGTACTCCTCCCGATAGTCTCCGGCAATGTCCTTCGGCAGGACATCCGGGGCAAAATGGCGTTCCTTCCGTATCGTAACAAACATAAGCTTACCTCTTACTCAAAGATCATCAATACCGCCTGATAGGCCAATGCTCCCATGGCCGCCGTACAAGGAATCGTCATCACCCATGCCAGCACCATCTGCTGGGCGACACCCCAGCGCACGGCATTCATACGCTTCGCCGTCCCCACTCCCATGATGGAACCCGAGACCACATGGGTCGTGCTCACGGGGAGATGCAAGAGCGTCGCGGTGAATATGACGATGGAGGAATTGAGATCCGCCGCAAAGCCGCTGATGGGCTCCAGCTTGAAGATCTTGCCGCCAATCGTCTTGATGATGCGCCAGCCGCCAATCGCCGTGCCGCATGCCATGGCCGTGGCCGCCAATACCTTGACATAGGTGGGCACCTCAAAGGCATCGATATAGCCCCCCGACAAGAGCGCCAGAGTCATGATGCCCATGGACTTCTGCGCATCATTGGAGCCATGGGAAAAGGCCATGGATGCGGCAGAAAGGATCTGCATCTTGCGGAATTTGTCATTGACCGTCGACGGGCTGAAATTCCCAAAAAAATGGTACAGCAGGAGCATGACGATGCAGCCCGTACAGATGGCAAAGATCGGCGACGCAATGAGGGCAATGACGATCTTGCCGATGCCCCAGAGATTCAGCCCCTCCACGCCCACAGACACCAGGACAGCCCCAATGACGCCGCCCACCAGGGCATGGGAGGAACTGGAGGGCACCGCCAGCCACCAGGTGAGAATATTCCAGATAACCGCCCCGGTAAGGGCGGCAATCAAGATCATCTCATCCACATGCTGGGCAGACTTGACGATATCCGCGCCGATGGTCTTTGC
>JAFSWY010000364.1 GCA_017444295.1 Selenomonadaceae bacterium
AGTACCTGGAGCACTGCCGTGCGGAGGTGGATGATGAGGCTGCCTGCGGGCGCATTGGGGAGATCCTGGGAGGAAGGCCGGTGCTCATGCTCTGTTCCGGGGCATCGGTTTCCGGGCAGCGGGAGAGGATCCTGCGATATATTGAGGAGGCGCATCCGGCGGTCATCGGGATCAATGCGATGTTTGCAGGGTATGCCTATGACTGCGGCTTCTTCTCCAATCCGGTCCGCTATGCCTATATGGTGGCAGAGCCGGCCTTCTCGGGGGTGCCCCGGGTCGTGACTTCGAACATCAGGGTTACGGCAGGGGAAGGAGAGGAGGTTGTGGGCTTCGGTGCCCTGGTGAAGCAGGGATGGAAGTATTTCGACAATGCAGGGATCCTGTGTTTGCGCCTTCTCCGGAGGCTCGGAGTACACGAGGTGGCACTGGCAGGGTTTGACGGGTTCCGCGAGAGGTTTGAGGAGAACTATGCGGACCGCAGGATGCCGTCGGTCAATGCGGATGGGGACTGGGATATCGTCAACCGGGAGATCCAGGAGATGCTGGATGATTTCCGGGCATCCGTTGGCGATGGGATGAAAATCCACTTTGTTACCGAGAGTATTTTCAAATAAGATGAGAACTCCACCGTTTAGCGAAAAACGGTGGAGTTATTTACGTCCTCTCTCTCGGGTTCACAAAAGCTTCATTCCATCATCGGTACCGATGCTTGCAAAACTTATTTCAAATCATCCTCCTATCATAGAATCCTGTTCTTCTGCAATATATCTTGAAAAGGGAAGGGAGTCAAGGAATTTTGTCATGGCTCCAGTTCCTCTAGCTGGATGCTGCTCTGCAGGTTGATTTCGAAGGTGCGGGGCCAGGGGTAGCTCATGTCGGCGGTGATATCGGAGATGCGGAGGGTTGTCCTGCCTGTAGGGGTGGCAAAGGAGATGGGCTGGCGGAAGGCTCTTGTTTCCTTGTAGGCATGGATGCGCTCCTTCATGGCATGCTGCAGCATGGCGTTTGCCCAGCGGGCGTTGTGCTCAAGGTCCAGGTCGGCGGTATTGGTATAGCCCGCCTTGATGAGGGAGGTGTTCACGAGATCGATGACATCCTTCAGATAGAAGGCATCTTCCAGAAAGCGGTTTTGCAGGAAGGTGAGATTGGCGGCATAGAGGTTGATGGAATCCTGGGTGGTGGTGGCCTCCTTTTGTTGCGCCAGGAAGAGACAGGACTGGGCGAGGGCCGTGCCGATGGAGTTGCTCGCCGTGTTCCAGCCTGCATAGGCGATCAGGGAGTTTATGGGATAGTTTTCGCGGATGAGCTGGGGCAGCAGGGTTTCCGAGGCGAAGAAATGCTTGCTGAGGTCCACAAGGGCCACCGGCTGTCCCTGTTCCCGGGCCTGCTGCAGGTATCGGACAGATGTTGCCCTGCTGCCGAGGGTGTCCTCATCGCTGTTGTTGGTGGAGACGAAGAGGGTGAGATCGGCCTCCTCCGGTGAGGGGGCGGGGACAGCGTTCATCATGTCGAGCTTTTCCTGCACGGTTTCCCCTGTGGAAATTGCCATGTAGGGCATGATGCGGCCTTCGCTTTTTTCATTGTTGTATTTCACGAAGATGCGGGGAAGGAGATGGGTTTCCCGCATCTTGATTTCCGCCAGGAGCGTCAGGGCAATCTCGTCTGCCCCATGGGTGAGAAAGACCTGCTCCTCCGATATGCCCTTTTCTGCCAGATAGTGCCGCAGGGACTCCTTTTCGATGTTTGGGATGCTGTAGGCCTCCCCGTCGTCCTGTCCGAGGATGAGGCGCGAAAATACTCCTTCTTTTGCCAGTTCGGCAAGCTGTTTGTTGAGGGCGGTGCTTCCGCGGAAATGGGAAAGGTATTTATCCATGCTTTCGGGGGATATCTTTGCCTCCAATGAGGCGATTTCCTCATCATCCACGGGAAGTCCGGCGGCTTTTTTCCCCACGAGGCGGGAATACTCCATGAGCCATCGTTTTTCGTAATATCCGTCGATGGTGTCCTGCGGGGTGAGGCGTGGCAGGATGCTGAAGGCGTAGATGGGAATGTTGGGATGGTCGGCATGGAGTTTCTTGAGAAAGGCAAGCATGGCAGAGATTTCCTCTTGGGAGGCATCCTTTTCCCGTGCGGCGAGAAGGCCACCGTAGAGGAACTGGTCGATGGAGAGGATCAGGGCATCGGCATGCCCTGTATTTTCCTGCAGCCATCCTTGGAGGGCAGCCGTATTTCCGGGCAGGGAATAGTAGTCCTGGATTTCCGATGGCGGGGGGATGACCTCATAGCCGGCAATACGGCCGGCATCCATGACGAACTGGCGGCAGGGAGGCCGGCCATCCAGCGGCACCAGCAGGATTTTCTTTGCGGGGGAAAATTGCGGCTGCACCGGGCGGCCGTGATAGAAGGGATGGAGAATATATTGGTAGAAAAGCAGCATGGCAAATACACAGGACAGCAGGCAGAAAACTCTTTTTTTCACAGGAACCTCTCCAAAACGGTTTTTTATCATTATAACGCGGGGACAGGTTCACGAAAAGGAAAAAGTATGGTAAAATGGGGTTGCTGAATCTGTTTTTTGGGGTGGAGTGCATGAGGATCATCACGGGAAGGGCAAAAGGCTGCCGCCTGAAGACCCCAAAGGGGCAGGAAACCCGCCCGACGGCAGATCGCATCAAGGAATCCTTGTTCAACATCCTGGGGGACAAGGTTTATGGCAGGAATGTGCTGGATCTCTTTGCAGGGACCGGGAGTCTTGGGCTGGAGGCGCTTTCCCGTGGGGCGGCGCATGCGGTTCTGGTGGATCAGGCAACTAGCGCGATTCTCAGGGAAAATGCCTTGCACACAAAGCTGGTAGAGTGTTCCGAGGTCTGGAAGGGCGATGTCTTTTCTGCCATGGCAAGGATGGCAGGAGAGCAGAGGGTGTTTGACCTGGTTTTTTGCGACCCTCCCTATCGCCGGGGGCTTTGGGAAAAGGTGCTTTCTTTTCTGGATGCTTCTGATCTTTTTGCGGAGAATGGCATCCTGGTGGTGGAGCATGGTGCGGATGAGGTCGATATGCCGGTGCTTAACAGCCTCGTCTGTGTGCGGGGGGAGCGCTATGGGCATACGACACGGCTCAGCTTTTTTCAGCGTCGAAGCTATGTGGGAGGCGATGAGGATTGAAACGGGCAGTCTGTTCCGGAAGTTTTGACCCGGTGACACTGGGGCATCTCGATATTTTTGAGCGTGCCAGCCGGATGTTTGACGAACTTATTGTCTGTGTGTTCCACAATGTGAAGAAAAAGCCTTTTTTTCCTGTGGAGAAGCGTGTGGCATTGCTGCAGGAGGCTGCGGCACATATTCCCAACCTGAGGGTGGATTCCTTTTCCGGTCTCCTGACAGACTATATGAGGGAGCATGGGGCACAGATCATCGTGCGTGGTGTGCGCTCGGTGGCAGATCTGGAGTACGAGCAGAATGAAGCGAGGATGATTGCCCATCTGGATTCGGAGGTAGAGACGGTGTTCCTCCTGACAAGCACGCAGTATTCTTTTGTCAGTTCCTCCGGCATCCGCGAATTGGTCACTTTTGGTGCCAGTGTCCGGGGGCTTGTGCCGGATTGCGTGGAGCGTGCCATTGCTTCACGGCAGGATGGATGAGATGATATTAAATTAAACTATATATGAGAAGGTAGTGAGAGCATGTCTGTACGGGATATATTGGACAAGATAGAGAATTTGGTGGCAGGGGCATCCCATGTTCCCCTTTCCGGCAAATGCATGATTGATGAGAATGACCTGGTGCATCTTGTGGAAGAGCTCAGGAATGACTTGCCGAATGAGTTGTCCCAGGCAAACCAGATTATGAAGGACAGGGAAAAGATTCTTGGCGATGCCCAAAAAGAAGCCGACCACATTGTGGATGAGGCAAAGAAGTATGCCCAGAGGTTGACGAATGAGAATGATATCGTGCGTCAGGCCAGGGAGAAGGAAAGGACGATCCTGCAGCAGACGCGGGAGCAGGAGCGCGAGATCATGGAGCGTACCCGCCAGAATTCCCAGCAGCTCCGCGATGATGCGGATCGCTATGCGAACCAGGTCTTCGACCAGCTCATCATGCATGTGTCGAATACTTTCCAGGGCGTACAGCAGGCGGAACA
>JAFSWY010000365.1 GCA_017444295.1 Selenomonadaceae bacterium
CCTTCCGGGTAATCCGCAGGGGATGCTTTGCATCGGGAGCAAACTCCGTCTGTCCCATATGGATCTCATAGCCCCGCAGGGACGTTCCCCGGATGCACTGACCCAGGAAATCCAGCCCAGGGCAGTCCACAGTCACCTGGGAGGTGAGTTTCTTGTCGCTGAAGGTGGTTTTCATGGGGAGAAGCCCCAGTCCCCGGACGCTGTCATGGTCGGACTCCATGTGCAGGGGATCCATGATGGCCTCCCCCAGCATCTGATAGCCGCCGCAGATGCCGATGACGGGCACCCCTTTCGCCTTGAGGTCCTTGATGGCCTTCTCCAGCCCGGACTCCCTCAGATACAGAAGGTCTTCCGTGGTATTCTTGCTTCCCGGCAGCATGATGAGGTCAGGGGTTCCCAGGGAAGCCGCATCCTGCACATAGTAAAGGGCCACATCCTCTTCCCCTGCAATACAGTCAAAATCCGTGAAATTCGATATCTTCGGCGTGCGGATGACCGCAATGCGCAGATCCCCTGTCCGGGGCATCGCCTGTTTTTCCTCCAGGGAAACGGAATCCTCATCATCGATCCCCATCTTCTCGATATGGGGGACAATGCCCAGAACAGGCTTTCCCGTCTTCTTTTCCAGGAAATCCACGGCCGGCTGCAGGAGTGTCACATCCCCGCGGAACTTGTTGATGACGAGCCCCTTGACCAGGTCACGCTCGTCCTCATCCAAAAGTTCCAGTGTCCCCACAAGAGAGGCCAGGGCACCGCCGCGGTCGATGTCGGCGATGAGCAGCACCGGCGCATGCAGGAGCTTCGCCACCCGCATGTTGACGATGTCATTGGCCTTGAGATTGACCTCTGCCGGGCTTCCCGCCCCCTCGATGACGATGGTGTCGTATTCCTTGTCGAGCCTTGCCAGGGCCTCCTTCACGGCATCGAAGGCCTTCAGGGAATAGCCCTTGTGGTATTCCCTGGCCGACATATTCCCGATGGCCTTGCCCATCAGGACGACCTGGGAACAGGAATTCCCCGTGGGCTTCAGGAGTACAGGGTTCATGTCCACGCAGGGCTCAAGTCCGGCAGCCTCCGCCTGCGCCACCTGGGCCCGTCCCATCTCGCCGCCGTCCTTTGTGACATAGGAATTGAGCGCCATGTTCTGCGCCTTGAAGGGAACGACCTTGCGTCCCTCCTGATAGAAAATGCGGCAAAAGGCCGTGGCCAATATACTTTTCCCCACATGGGAACTCGTTCCCATCATCATGATATAATTTGCCATAACTGCATCCCCTGTATCCCTAGATTTCCACTGCCAGCTTCTTGATGTCCACCGGCAGGCCGCATGTTACAAGATAGACGGACTCTGCCGCCCTTCCCATGAGCTGGTTGGCAATCCCCACCACATCCCGGTACTCCCGGGAAAGCTGGTTTTCCGGCACGATGCCCGCTCCCACCTCATTGGTCACGAAGATTGTCGTCCCGCTGTTTTCCTTTGCCTGGTCGATCAATTTGCAGACCTGCTCCCGCACCAGGCGGTAATTCTCTGCCGAATCGCCGATATCCTCCACATCGCAGAGGATGTTGCTGATGTAAAGAGTCAGGCAGTCAAAGAGCACCATATCATGCCCCTCTCCCGCCTCCTTCAGGGCACGATGGGCATCATGGGGAGCCTCCCAGGTCTGCCATTCCTTCGGCCGCCGCTCACGATGCAGCTTCACGCGGAACGCCATCTCCTCGTCATAGATACCCGCCGTGGCAATATAGGCAACCTTCTTCCCATACTTCGCCGCATATCTCTCCGCAAAGCGGCTCTTCCCGCTGCGGGCTCCCCCGGTGACCAAAACAATCCTTCCCATAGCCAAGCCTCGATTCGTACACGATTCCCTGCAACTCTATTTCTTCATCTCAGCATATAATCTACCAAAGCATCAGGCATGTTTCAATGCCTCCTCACGATAATCGTCCCACATAATGGATTCGTTATCCCTTAAATAATCCTCTATATCAAGAATTTCCTGCTCTGAAAAACCAAAAGATTTATCGCAAATGACATCCGGCAATCTCCATTCGCAAAATGCACGCGGATCCTGTTTCCGTTCAATGCGTACTGCGAGATTGCTTCCTCCATCACAATCTTCATATTCCTTCGTAATATGGTATTCCCATACATCATCCTTGAAATACACACGAGCATATAACATGACAAAATCCCTCCTGTCAGGTTGAGTATCGCCTGCAAGCCGCCACGAAATTCTCTGCAGCCTTCGGGCAGCCGGCGAAATGCAGATGCAGATAGGAGCCTACCGCATTTCCCCTGACATAGCCCGCAGGATATACCGCCCCGTTCCGCAGGCGCGTGAAAAGGAAGGCGCGGGGGCAGGAAGCATCCACTTCCAGTTCGGAGGAAAAATGGAATTCGTGCCCCCGAATCCGTGTCCCCTTCGGTCCCAATATCGTGTCCTGCTGCAGCTCCGCCGTGACATATCCCACCATCTGCAGCTTCTGGTTCATCGCTGCAACTCCGGGAAAGACTCCGGCCATGGGATATTCCCTGCCGGAGAAATCCCGCATTCCCTCCATGAGGTACATGAAGCCCCCGCATTCCGCATAAACGGGCATACCGCTGATGGCGGCCTCCTTTATCGACTGCCCCATGGACGCATTCCTGCATAGCTTTTCCGCAAACATTTCAGGAAATCCGCCGCCCAGGATGATTCCGTCCGCCTTTGGTACAACCCGGTCATGAAGGGGGCTGAACTCAAGAAGCTCTGCACCGAAATCCCTGAGGACCTGCAGGCTTTCCGGATAATAAAAGGAGAATGCCTCGTCCTTTGCAACGGCAATCCGCACAGCCTTTGAGGCAGCAGTCCCCCTGTCTTCGGTTTTTGCCGTTTCCCGGGCTTCCAAGGGAACCGCCGCACGTGCCAATCGGATAATCTCCTCCAGATGCACCTGGGAGGCAACGGCCTGCCCAATGTTCTCCACAATCTCCTTTTCTGCATTTTCCGTAACGGGAAGCAGGCCCAAATGGCGCTCCGGCATCTTCAAGGCATCATTGCGCCGCAGGGCTCCAAAGACAGGAATGCCCTGCTTCTCCATGGCCTCGGCAATCATCGCCTCATGGGTCGGGGAACCGAGACGGTTCAGGAGGACTCCGGCAAATTCCACCTCCGGGTCATAGTCGCGGAATCCCCTGGCAATGGCCGCTGCGGACGCTCCCATGGATTTCGCGTCAATGACGAGGAGGACAGGCGCCTTCAGGAGCTTCGCAATCTCAGCGGTGGAACTCACGCCTTCCCTGCCGCCGTCATAGAGCCCCATGACTCCCTCGATGACTGCAATGTCCGCACGTCCTGCGGAGTACACAAAAATATCCCTGAGCCTTTCGGGAGGGACAAGCCAGCTGTCGAGATTGTGCCCCGGACGCCCGCTGGCAAGCTCGTGATACCCCGGGTCGATGTAATCCGGGCCGATCTTGAAGGACTGGACCAGAAGCCCTTTTGCCCGAAGCGCCGAAAGCAGCCCCGTGACGATTGTCGTCTTTCCGGAGCCGCTTTGTGTGGCGGCAATGACGATGCGCGGAATCTCCACCAATGTCTCCGCCCTCCCTTACGAGAGCTGATAGAGCATGGCATTGACTGCCGCTGCCGCAATGGGGCTACCGCCCTTTGTCCCCTCCACGGTGATATAGGGGACCTTCTTGTTCTTTGCCAAAAGTTCCTTGGAATCCGCAGCTCCCACGAAGCCCACGGGAATCCCCACGATGACAGCCGGCAGGATGTTTTCCTCCTCCACGAGCCGCAATACCTCGTAAAGCGCTGTCGGGGCATTGCCGATGGCGACGATGGCACCCTCCAGCTCCTTGCCAAAGGTGCGCATCGCCGCCATGGAGCGGGTAATTCCCTCGGACTTTGCCATGCTTGCCACTGCATCGTCGGCAATGAGGCATTTCACCTCGCCGCCAAGGGCCGCCAGCTTCTTCTTGTTGATTCCCGTGCGCACCATTTCCACATCGGTGTAGATGTTCTTCCCCGCCTTCATGGCAGCCTGGGCCGCCGCAATGGCATTCGGGTGGATGCGGATGATCGGCGCGTATTCCACATCCCCCGCAGCGTGGATGATGCGGGAATACACCTTAGTCTCCGCATCGCCGAGGTCCAGGTCTGCCAGATGGGGCTTGATGATTTCCATGCTGCGGCGCTCTATCTCCATCGGATCCGTTATAAAGTCCATTGCAATCTCTCCTTCAGAAAAGACAATACTTCCTCAAATGACCCCGCCACGTTGTCGTAGTCCATGGGGGGCCGCTCAATGAGCACCACGGGCAGGCCAAGGGCTTCCGCAGCGGCAATCTTCGTATCGGCACCGCCGACCTGCCCGCCGTTCTTCGTCACCACAACCTCGGCCCCGTACTGCCGGAACAGTTCCTCATTAAGCCCTTGGGAAAAGGGCCCCTGCAGGGCAACGATGTCCTTCGGCGTAAAGCCCATTGCCGTCATCCCGGAAATGACCTCGGGGCTGGGCAGCACACGGGCAACAATGCGGCAGTCCCTGAGATATGGGGACTCCTTGAATACCTTGAGATTCCTGCTTCCCGTGGTCAGAAAGATATTCTTTCCGAGTTCCGAGGCACGCTTGGCCGCCTCCTCATAATCCCCGACGCGGAAGACCTTCGGATAGGCCACAGGGGTACTGGCGCGCTCATAGCGAAGGTAGGGTATCCCCAGAGCATGGCAGGCATCCATGGCATTCCTGGACACATTGGCCGCATAAGGATGGCTGGCATCCACCAGGAGCCTTGCCCCGTGCTCCTTGAGATAGGATTTCAGGCCCTCTGCATCCAGGGGCTTTTCGTTGACCACAATGCCCTTGTACCGCCTGAGAAGCTGCTCTCCGTAGCGGCTGACCACCGAGGCCGTCACCTCATAGCCCTGTTCCAGCAGGAAGCCCGCCAGTTCCCTTCCGTCCTGCGTCCCCGCCGCCACAAAGATCATAGTGTCGGCTCCTTGTTCTCATAGCCGCGGGGTGTGATCATATATCCTTCCTTCACATAGGTCTTGCTGTTGCCGATGACAACCAGGGAAAACATCGTGATCTCTTCCTTCGTGAAGTCCTGCAGGGTGGAAAGGACTTTTTTCTGTGCATCCCGGCTGGCACTGGTGACGATTCCCACAGGCGTTTCTGGCGATTTGTACCGAAGCAGGATTTCCCGGACCTCCTCGATGTTGCGGACGCGCTTCTTGCTTTTGGGATTGTAGAGGGCCAGGACAAAATCCCCTTCTGCCGCCATCTGCACACGCTTCCGTATGGTCTCCCAGGGGGTCAGAAGATCGCTGAGGCTGATGACGGCGAAATCGTGCATGAGGGGCGCCCCAAGGACGGCAGCCGCCGCATTCACCGCAGAAACCCCGGCAATGACATCGAATTCGGGACGCTTTTCGGCAGGATACTGCAAGACCAGTTCCAGTACAAGCCCTGCCATGCCATAGATCCCGGAATCCCCGCTGGAAACCACCACGGTATCCCTTCCCCCGACTGCTGTCTCCACAGCCATGCGGCAACGGTCGATCTCCTGCATCATTCCCGTGCCGATGACTTCCTTTCCCTCCAGAATGCTTTCAATGAGCTTGATGTAGGTATTGTATCCGGCAACCACCCGGGCATCCTCTATTGCCTTCCGCGCCCTCGGGGTCATATCCTCAAGGCTGCCGGGCCCGAGACCGATCACTGTTATCTTTCCCATATCAACGCCACCGTCACTTTCTCATATTTTGTCTTCGGCAGGGCAAACCGGCCTGAGGCCACACAGGCCAAGGCCGCAGCCTCGCATACATTCCCCACGCCGATCTGCGCTTTCACGAAGGAGGATTCCTTCAGATGATAATCATCGATCTTGCTCTGCAAGGCCTTGTTGTCAAAGAAGCGGATCTCCCTGCCCAGGCTTTCCGCCAGGGACAGGAGCCCCTGCTCCTCCTTCTTCACCACCGTGCTGGCCAGCAGGGAAACGGCGGAAATATCCTGCCCTATGGAGCTGCAGGCTGCTTCCAATGCCCTTCGTATGAGTTTTTCTTCCGTTCCCTGACGGCATCCGATTCCGGCGACAAGCCGCCTTGGCGAGAGATACAATGCGCCTTGCTGCAATTCCCCGGCCTGCTTCGTCACCAGCACCCGCAAACCATCCTTTGGAAAACCGTCACGTTCCATCCGATGAACAGGAAGCTTGTATTCCTGCAGCCTCCTGAGGTAGAATCCTGCCCTGGGCATGCTCTCATCCACATAGTAATGGATGGCTTCCCCCTGAAGCAGGGCACTGTTGAGGGTCTCGATCTGTTCCTTGGGCCAGGGGCGCAGGGCAAGGCTTGCCGCAAGGGCATCGGGCGCAAGCTTCCCCTCCACATCGGTGGCGGTGGTGATGACCGCCTCGCCGCCCAAGCTTCTGGCAAGCTGCCGCGTCAAGAGATTCGCACCGCCGATGTGGCCGGACAGGAGGCTGATGACATGCCTTCCCTTCTCGTCCATCACCAGGACTGCAGGGTCCTCCAGCTTGCTCATGAGATGGGGCGCTGTCATGCGCACCGCAATGCCTGCCGCTGCAATAAAGATCAGTGCATCGTAGCGATGGAAGATCTCTCCCACGTATTCCGCCAGTCTTCGGTAGGGTTTTGCGCCATCCGGGGCGGCTCCCATGTATTTCTCATTGACATAGATATCCGTGTCCCCGTCCAATGCGTCGCGGACCCGCCTGCTCAGGGCAGCCCCTTGGGAGGAAACTGCCAGAACAGCACATCTCATTTTGAGGCCTCCCGGAACATATGGCTGAACTCCGGCGCATAGAGGCGGGACATGTTGTATTCCGCATCAAGGCAATTGCCCACCACAATCATTGCCGTGCGGTCGATGTCCTTGCCCTGGATATCATCCACAATGGTGGACAAGGTGCCGCGGACGATTTTCTGCTCCGGCCAGGATGCCCTCTGCACAATGGCAATGGGCGTGGATGCCTCATAGCCTCCTGCCACCAGTTCCTTCACCACCTCATCCAGCATCGTGATGGAAAGGAAGATGCACATGGTGGCCTGATGGGCGGCCAGTGACCGAAGCTTCTCCCGCTCCGGCACAGGAGTGCGGCCCGCATTGCGGGTGATGATGACCGTCTGGGAGATTCCGGGCAGGGTGTATTCCTGCTTCAATGCCGCTGCCGTTGCAAGGAAGGAACTCACTCCGGGAGTCACATCGTAGTCAATTCCCCTGTTCATGAAAGAATCCATTTGCTCCTGAATGGCCCCATAGAGGGCAGGGTCCCCCGTATGGAGGCGCACCGTCATCTTGCCTTTCCTTTCTGCTTTTTCGACAACATTCACAACTTCCTGCAAGGTCATGCCTGCCGAATCATAGATTTTCGCGTCCTTGCGGCATACATCCAAGAGCGCCGGATTCACCAGGGAACCCGCATAGATGACCACATCCGCCTCGCGAAGATACCTTTGCCCCTTCACGGTAATCAGTTCCGGGTCACCTGGGCCCGCTCCCACGATATGAACCATATAATTTCCTCCTTATTTTTTAATACAAGTGACAATATAAATCGGATTGTGCGCCTTTGCCATGTCATAGGCACCCACCTGTTGCAGACGGCTGACCTGTACCTGCACGGCCTCGTAGGTATATCCTTCCTTTTCCCTCATGTACGCGATGCACTGCATGAGGGTCTGCACTGTGATGCAGTTGAGAATGATCCTGCCTCCCCGGCGCAGTTTCGCATCCAGCGCGTCAAAAAGCCTCACAAGATTCCCGCCGCTTCCGCCAATCAGCACGGCATCGCACTCCGGAAGGTCCTCCATGCCATCCGGTGCTTCCGCCTGGAGAATCGTGATGTTCCCTGCCCGGAATTTCCTGGCATTCTCCCGGATAAGCCGCACCCCTTCGGGATTGCGCTCCACGGCATAGACATGTCCGTCGGGAGATTGCAACGCCGCCTCAACGGAAAGGGAGCCCGTCCCCGCACCCACATCGTATATCACACTGTCATGTTCCAGATGCGCCTTTGCCAGGGTCAGGATGCGGATTTCCTGTTTCGTCATCGGCACAGTTCCGCGAATGAATTCCCCGTCATCGATTCCCAAATGATACATATCATCCCTCCTGCTGCATCTCATCCCGGATCACCAGGACGCAGTTTCCGGTACCGTTCTCCTTCGCTGCCTCTTCCAGGGTCGTGCGAAGGATTTTCTCATCCTCATAGGAAAGCCTCTCGCAGACAAAGAGCCGTGTCTTTCCGGGCCACCCCTGCTGCATGAGCAGACCGGAAATCTTTTGGGAATTGTACTCCCCATCCGTGAGCATGCCCAGAAGTGCTCCCCTGCAGTAAGCCAGCTCCTCCATCTCCGGGCGGCGGCCATGGAAGCTCAAGAGCCTCGCCGCATGCCAGGGCAATGCCAGCCTGGAAAATGCCATCTGTAGCGAGCTGATGCCGGGAATCACGCGAAGGACTCCCTCCGGAAATTCACGCCGCAGGGCATCCAGCATGGAATAGTAACCGGGATCGCCGGATACCATGACCACCACATCCGATGCAGTGAGTTCCTCGCGAATGAATTGCAGCACCGCCGGAATATCGCGGGTGATGGACATGATGCGCTGGCCTTCCGCTGCAAATTGGGACAGGGCGCGGCGTCCCCCCACAAGGACCTTTGCGGAACGGATTGACTGATAAGCCGCCGGCACCATGTAGTCCCCATGCCCCGGCCCGATGCCTGCCACAATGATCCGATGTCTCATTTCCTCTCCAGATTCCAATGCAGTTCCTCCCCAATCTTCCATGCCTGCCCATCCATCCCCAGAATATCCCCCTGCAAGGTGACCATCACGGTCCCGATCTTCACCTTGCCGAAAAGATAGCGCTCCGCCCGAAGGCTTGCCCGCTCCGCCAATATCCTGCAGACCCGCGCTGCGAGTCCGGCTTCCTCCAGCACCGCCAGGGCCTCCTCTGTCGTCACGGACGCAAGGATGCGCTGAACCCCGGATTGGGGAAGCCCTTCCGCCGCGCTGTAAGCTGCCATGGCTTCGAGCCTGGCATCGCCAATGCGGTTGTGGGTGTAGAACACTCCTGCCGCCACCTTTGCCAATTTGCCGAGATGCCCGAAAAGCAGGATGGATTCCATTTCCCTTTCTGCCGCCTTCTCCAGCATGAACCCGATGAAGTTGCTGGTCTGGACAATGGCCTCTCGGGGAAGCCCGCACTTTATGGCAATGTTCTCCCCGATTTTCCCCGGCACGAACACCTGGGAAGAAAACCCGGCCGCCTTCGCCACATCGATCTGCGGAATCAGCGCATTCTTGAAGCCCTCCTCCGACATGGGACGAAGGACGCCGGTCGTGCCGATCACAGAGATGCCTCCCTCAATCCCTAGAATAGGATTCAACGTGCGCTTGGCCAATTCCTTCCCCGCGGGAATAGAAATCGTCACTTCCACCCCTGCATCCTTTCCCAAAAGTTCCTGCACCACATTGCGGATCAGCTGTCTGGGCCCCGGATTGATGGAAGGCTCGCCCACCGGAACAGAAAGTCCGGGCTTCGTCACATGGCCGATTCCCTCGCCCGCCAGAAAGCTCACCCCGCTTCCGTCAGGCAGCCGCCGGACATCCGTGAAGACAGAGACCCCATTCGTGATATCGGGATCATCCCCGGAAAATTTTATGATTTCTGCCCGAACGCCATCCCCCGACAGATGCACATCCTTCACCGGAATGCAAAGGGGCGTCCCATCCAGCGCAAGGATATCCACTTGCTCGCAGTATTCTCCCCGCAAAAAGAGAAGGCAG
>JAFSWY010000366.1 GCA_017444295.1 Selenomonadaceae bacterium
ATAGGAGAGGAGCCTCCCTCTCACGAACAGGTGGAACCAGGCATCCCCGATGTAGGCCAGCACCAGGGGATGGAGTGTCTTCGCATCCACGGAATCATACCGCTGCAGGAGACCGCCGTTTCCGTCGGGGACGAACATCATGTCCACAAGCATCCTGAAATGGTCGAACTTCATGCCTTCTTCCACCGCACCCCATTCTTGGAATCCTCCAGAACGATGCCGGCCTCCTTGAGCCCGTCGCGAATCCTGTCGGCCACCGCCCAGTTCTTCTCCTTGCGGGCATCCTGACGGATTCCGATGATGAGCTCCATGAGCTTTTCCACGAGGCCATCATCCCCACCGGCCTCTTCCTGCTCGAAGATGCCGATGATTCCCGCCATGTCCTCGTAAGCCTTGGCAGCCACCGCAAAGTTTTTGGCATCGAAGGCCTTCCCGCCGGAAGTCACATCCTGATAGTAGACGTTGATTTCCTTGGACAGGGCAAACATCTGGCTGATGGCAAGGGCCGTATTGAAGTCATCATCCATGGCCTCGTCAAAGGCCGCCAAAAGTTCCCCTGCCTTTGCCGCGAGTTCCTTCGCCGTATCGCTTTCGCCCTGCAGCTTCGAGAGTTCCTTGATGCACGCCCTCGTGTTCTCCAGCCTGCCCAGGCTCGTCCGGGCTTCCTGCAAACGCTCCTCGCTGAAATCCAGGGGGCTGCGGTAATGTGTCTGCAGGATGAAGAACCGGACCACCTCACCGGGGAATTCCCGCAGGATATCCTTGACCGTGAAGAAATTGTTCTTCGACTTGCTCATCTTCTCGTTCCTGATGGTGATGAAGCCATTGTGCAGCCAATAATGGGCAAAGCCCTTTTCATCGCCGATGCAGGCCTGTGACTGGGCAATCTCGTTCTCATGATGGGGGAAGACCAGGTCGCTGCCGCCGCCATGGAAATCAAAGGTCTCCCCGAGATATTTCAGGGACATGGCAGAACACTCGATATGCCAGCCCGGCCTTCCCTGCCCCCAGGGACTTTCCCAAAAGGGCTCGCCGGGCTTTGCCGACTTCCAGAGGGCAAAATCCATGGGATGATGCTTGCGCCCGTCCACCTCGACGCGGGCACCGGCCTGCATGTCCTCCAGTTTGCGCCCGCTGAGCTTTCCATATCCCGCAAATTTCTCCACGCTGTAGAACACATCCCCGTTTTCCAGGGGATAGGCATAGCCCTTCTCCACAAGTGTCCCGATCATCCCGATGATATCGGGGATCGTCTCCGAAACTCGCGGATACAGGTCGGCATGGCGCACATTGAGCGCATCCATGGACTCGAAGTAAGACTTGATGTAGCGGCCGGAGATATCGCTCCACTGCACCCCCTCCTGCTTCGCGGCATGGATGATCTTGTCATCCACATCCGTGAAGTTCTGGATATAGTGCACCTTGTATCCCTTGCGGGCCAAATAGCGCCGAATGACATCCCAGGTCACAAAGGGACGGGCGTTTCCGATATGGGGATGGTTGTAAGGCGTGACACCGCAGCAATAGATGCTGGCCTCCCCCTGTTTCACCGGAACGAATTCCTCTTTTTCCCTGGTAAGGGTATTATAGACTTTCAGCATGTTTTTCCTCCAATTTCTGCTCCAACTCGGCTACTTTTCTTTCCAGAGCATGGATCTCATCCAGCATGGATTGGCGCATTTCCTCCTCGGGATCGGGAAGGGCGCAATGATCGAGATCCACATCGAACTCCTCTTCCAGTTCCTGCACTTCCTCCCCCTCCAGCAAGGGCAGGTGGGATTGCGCGCGTTTCATCTCGTCCAGGGTATGCACGCGCTGTCCCCGCATGACCACCACGCGTCCGGGAATCCCCACCACGGTGGCATAGGGAGGAACCTCCTTGAGCACGACAGAGCCTGCGCCGATCTTCGCATGGTCGCCCACGGCAAAGGATCCAAGCACCTTGGCGCCAGTGGCAACCACCACATTGTTGCCGATGGTGGGATGGCGCTTCCCCTTTTCCTTTCCCGTGCCCCCCAGTGTCACCCCCTGATAGAGTGTCACATTCTTTCCAAGTTCCGCCGTCTCGCCGATGACGATGCCCGTGCCATGATCGATGAACAGGCCCTCGCCGATGGTGGCCCCGGGGTGGATCTCGATTCCCGTAAAGAAGCGGCAGATATTCGATATCATCCGGGGCAGGAGAATCCAGCCACGCAGGTACAGGGCATGGGACAGCCGATGCATCCAGATGGCATGAAGCCCCGAATAGCAGAAAATGACCTCCCAAACGCTTCTCGCCGCCGGGTCGCGCTCGAAAACAACACGGATGTCCTTGCGGATCCGTGAGAAAAGCTTCATACAGAGTTACCTCGCTTTTTCGTCATTGTGAGAGCCTGCCTTCTCCAGATTATGCCCCATGGACTCGTCATAGACACGATAGCAGGAGCGTCCTGCGTCCTTCGCCTGATAAAGGGCGGCATCGCATTGCTGCGCCAAAACATCAAAGGGAACGGGTTCCTCCATCGAACAGGCAACGCCGGCGCTGATGGTCAATTTCTCAAGTCCGGGGTCTGTCTGGTAAATGGCAACCAGCTGCTCCATGAATTGTCCCAGACGAGCCTCCACCGTGGGCAAAGTGACCTTTCCGGACAGGACAACGAGGAACTCATCTCCGCCGGTTCGCACGTTCAGCGCATCATGGAACGAGGATTTCAGCAGTTCCGAAAGGATCAGGAGTGCTGCGTCCCCCATCTGATGCCCCCAGGTATCATTGACATCCTTGAAATGGTCCAGATCCAGAGCCACCAGGATAAACCGGTTCCCCTCACCCAGCCTGTCAACGTATTCCTGGAGATAGCGCCTGTTTGCCAGGCCCGTCAGGGCATCATTGCGTGCCATATCAAGGATTGCCGACTGATAGGTGAGGAGCCTGTCCCTCATCTCCTGCATGGCCCTTCCCATGATGCCAAGCTCATCCTTCCGGAGCATGACACTGCGCATCTCTTCCGTGACGAACGCATCCATTTCCAGGTCCCCGGAGCCCAGCTTGCTCAACTGCTCGGTCATGGCCAGGATCGGCTTGGACATGGTTTCGCCAATATAAAGTGCCAGGAATACAAACAGCCCCTGCAGCAGAACGAGAATAAACCCTGCCCCAAAAAGCTCATTCTTGAGATGCTCGTCCAGGACGGCCTGACGTTCCGCCACCATGCGGTCGATATTGTCAATCCAGACGCCTGTGCCGATTACCCATCTCCAGGGCTCAAAAAAGGCCGCATAGGCCCGTTTGGGCATGGGAACCGTCTCCCCCGGCTTCGGGAACATAAAATTCGTGAAGCCGCCCCCGTTCTGCTTGCTGTTCTCTATGATTTCCGCAATGAAGAATTTTCCCGTGGGATCCGTAATGTCTATGCGTTTTTTCCCCTCGGTCTCGCTGCCCAGCAGGACAACATTGACGCCTTCCTCGGTATCGACCCAAAAATAGCCTTCCCCTCTGTCATAGCGGAGACCGCGAACCAAATCCGCCGCCTCCTTCTGAGCCTGTTTCTCTGTCAGGAGTCCCTGCTGCTGGCGCCCATAGATTTCCTGAAGCAGGCTCAAGGCAATCTGTGTCTCATTGACCAGACGGATCTCCACCATCGACTCGAGTTCCTCCCGATAGTCCACCAGCTGCTCACGGTGTTCCTTCAGGATATGATAAGTGAAGATTCCTCCAAAAATACATGTCGTGACGGAAGAAACAATAAGGCTGATTGCCACCAAACTCATCCTCACGGACTTGAAAGAAAACATGTCCATCCCCTGCCTTGTCCGTCAAATTCGGTAAACCGGCACACTGTCACTGCAGCGTTTCGATTCCTGCCACCGCATAAGCGGAAATCCCTTCCTCGCTTCCGGTAAAGCCAAGCTTTTCCTCCGTCGTCGCCTTCACGTTCACCTGGTCCAGGGCAACTCCCAGCACACGGGCAATATTCTCGTTCATCCGGGGAATGAAGGGCATGAGCTTCGGCTTTTGCGCCACGATGGTGGCATCCACATTGCCGACACGGTAGCCCTTTTCCCCAATCAATTCCACCACTTTTGCCAGGAGCTTCCGGCTGTCAGCCCCCTCAAATGCAGGATCGGTGTCCGGGAAATGCCTGCCGATATCCCCAAGCGCTGCGGCCCCCAGAAGGGCATCCGAAATCGCATGGAGCAATACATCCGCATCCGAATGCCCCAGCAACCCCAAGGAATGGGGAACCTCCACACCTCCGAGAATGAGTTTCCTGCCTTCCACCAGGCGGTGGACATCATATCCCATGCCAAATCTCGTCATATCCCACTTCTCCATTTCTCAGGGAAGAAATTTCCCAATTACTTTCTTCGCCGCATCCTTGGTTCTCTTCAAGCGGTCCTTCTGCAGGAAGGCTTCTGCAATCAGCATGTCCTCCGGCGTCGTCACCTTGATGTTGCGATAGTCGCTCTCCACAACCTTCACAGGCACCCCCAGCCGCTCCACAAGGCTGGAATCATCCGTGCCGAGGAAACCGTCCTCCTCTGCCTTCCGATACGCCTCCAGCAGGATATCCTTGCGGAACCCTTGGGGAGTCTGGACTTCCCAGAGGGTCTTGCGGGGCGGTGTTTCCTTGACGATGCCATCCTCTGCAACGATCTTCACCGTGTTCTTCTCCGGCACGGCGGCAATCGCGCCACCGATCTCCCTCGCCCCTTCCACCACCCGGTCGATCGTCTCGACGCTGGTGAGCGGACGCGCCGCATCATGGACCAATACGATCTCGGACTCCTTGGGGACCACCGCCAAGCCGTTGGCAATGGAATACTGCCGTTCCGAGCCGCCCGCCACAACCTGGTAGGGCTTGAGCCCGGGAACCGCCTTCAATAGCTTACGGATGAAAGAGATCTCCTCTGCGGCCACTACCACCACCAAGTGATTGATATACTTCGAACGGGAAAAGCGCTGCAAGGTATGCACAAGGATCGGCTTCCCCACCAGATCGAGAAAAACCTTGTTGATTCCCACATTCATGCGGCGCCCTTGTCCTGCCGCTGGGAATACCGCCGTAACCATATGGAAAATCCTCCCTTGGTCTCCAGGGCGTTTTCGACACACCCAGATGTTCCTTATCTTATAATCATACTATAAAATCAATGAAAATGGAACGTAAAAATAATGGGCAGGAGATATCCCTGGCATCATTCCCATAGTGTAACAAGTTTTTATACTAGAGAGCGTTAGAATTTCCCGAAGGGAAAGCTCTTACGCTCTCTGCATATACCGTGGGTGAGTTGTAACGAGATGTAAATTTTACTGTTCGCGAGTATAATAACTTGCTGTATCACGCAGGGCAGATTTCCAACTGCAAGGCGGAGGAGCGCAGGCGTAGCAGAGCTACGTCAAGCGAACGACAACGCAGCAGATGGAAATCTGAACAAGTGAGGCAGTAAGGTATTTAAAATCTGTTACACTAAATATGCGATATTGCCCGAAACGACGGTGGCAAAAATATCCAGATTTTCATCAAATACGGCGAAATCCGCCTGCTTCCCCGCCTCGATGGACCCAAATTCCCCGTAAATACCGAGTTCCTCGGCCGGTATCCGTGTCACCATCTCGATGACACGCGGCAGAGGGGCACCGGTATTTTCCCGAAAGATGGCAATCCCACGGTTCATCCTGAGCACGCTTCCCGCGATGGTGCCGTCTTCCAGGACGGCACGCTCCCCCGTCACCCATACCTTCTGCCCGCCGAGCTCCGAGGGGCCATCGCCCATGCCGCAGGCGCGCATGGAATCGGTGACGAGAATGATATGGCGTCCCTGCTTGGCGCGATAGACAAGACGCTGGGCCATGGGGTGGGAATGGATATTGTCCGCGATGAGTTCGCAATTGGCCTCCGTGTCGAGAGCCGCACCAACCACCCCGGGATTCCGATGATGGAAGCCCGTCATGGCATTGAAGAGATGGGTAAAATGCCTCATCCCGCAGTTTCGCACCGCCTCCATCGCCTCTTCATAGCCTGCCGAGGTATGCCCGATGGAAAGGACAATACCCTCGCTGTGGCATCTCTTGGCGAATTCCCTATCCGGCAGTTCCTCCGGGGCAAGGGTGATGATTTTCACCACATCCTCAAAGCCCGCGACATCCCCATAATCCGCCCTTCGGATATTCGCCTCTGCCTGTGCACCACGATGCGCCGCGCTGATGTAGGGGCCCTCCATATGGCACCCAAGCACCCTCGCCCCGTCTTCCTGCTGTTTCCTCATGGCACGGCGGATGCGTTCAAAGGCGCGATGGATGCGGGGCAGGTCATAGGTCATGGTGGTAGGCAGAAAACCCGTCACGCCCATCTGCGCCTGCATGCGGCGCATGACAGAAAGCGCCTCCTCGTCCTCATCCATCGCATCCTTCCCTCCGCAGCCATGGACATGGACATTGAGAAACCCCGGCGAAACATACCGCCCCGCCGCATCCAGCACCTCGTCGGCACTGCCGTCCCATTCCGTCATGGGCAGCACCTGCCGGATTTTTGCATCATACTTTATAAAGCAATCGTCCCTGACCGCAAAATCCCCCTGCGCATCAGGAACGACAACATTGGCGTGGATGATTGCCTTCATATATATTCCTCCCATCGAAAGGACAACAACAAAGGTCATGCCTCCCGATAAAAATCTAAAAAATCGATGAGGGCATCATGCTCACAGGAATATACCAACTCCTCAAATTCCTCCAATTTTCCCTCAGAGGCGTACAAATCAAGCGCCGCATAATATTTTTCCCTGTCCCCTTTTTTGATGGCAATCGGCAAAAAATAGCCACGCATCAACTCAAAATTCATTATCATTCGCGCCGTGCGTCCATTTCCGTCAGCAAAAGGATGTATGC